>JBFFDB010000034.1:0-7986 GCA_041559595.1 Sulfurimonadaceae bacterium | reverse complement strand
GGGATAAAAGAAGTCTACTCGCTTGTTAAATAAACCCAAAACTAGACGTGGCGGTTTTATGAAGTAAAAAGTTTCTTGAGTAAGGGGTATAAAGTAATTCTATAAAACAGTCTCTATCAATAAAGCAACTACTCGCTTGTTAAATAAACCCAAAACTCTTTATGACTCTTGCCTCTGTTTAAAAAGTAAATCTGCAAGATAGCAACGCGGTAAAGGGTTAAGAGCATTTTTGCAAAGGGAATGATTAAGGTCAGACGCATCAATATAGATTGTACTTTTTCACCTTTTGTTTCCATCATCTCTTTAATTCCGATGTTCTGACTTAGGTACAGACCAAATAGAAGTGAAAAGATGAAGTTTAGAATAATGCCGAAAAGAATATAAGCGATGAGCTCTTGCTCAAACATACCTGCAACCATGATTAACCTTGAAAATATATATCTGTTTTTAATTTTATCTTTTAAAAAGAAAAAAGACTTGAAACTCTTATTTTAATAGTTCTTTTTTATGTGTCTTACTTAGAAAAGTTGTCAATTGCATCTTGTAGAATTCTTGTAGCCGATGCCTTATCTTCAAAACCTTGTACCTTGACCCATTTGTTTGGTTCAAGCATCTTATAAGTTTCAAAAAAGTTTTTTATCTTTGCTAAAGTGTGTTTTGGAATATCGCTTAAGTCTTGAATTTCATCAAAACTTGGATCAATTTTAGACGTAGGAACAGCAAGAAGTTTTTCATCTATGCCACTTTCGTCTTCCATAATTAACACACCTACAAGGCGACATGCCGTAACACAGCCTTCTTGCATTGGATATTCTGTAAGGATTAGGATATCTGCTGGGTCTCCATCTTGAGATAGTGTTTGATTGACAAAACCATAGTTTGCTGGATAGTACATCGCAGAGTGCATGACACGATCAAGGACTAAAGCACCGCTTTCTTTGTCGACTTCATATTTGATATTTGAACCACATTTAATCTCAATGATGGCTTCTACATTATCTGGAATTTCACCATGTCCGATCTTGTCTAAGTTCATAATGTCCCTTAAATAAAGAATAAAATTATTTGCGCAATCTTATCAAAAATTAAGTTAAAATCCTCTCTTAAAAATAAAAATGATTGACTGCACTAAACATTGACGTAGAATGGTAACAATAGAGGAAAAACATCCTTTAGTTTGCTTATATATATGAATGTTTAAACATCTTTGTACTAACATTAAAAAAATTTTTACAAAGGAAAACTATGGAAGAACTTGTAACAGAGTATTCGAAAGTTTTAGAAGGTTTTAAGTTTATGGCACTTGGGATGGGAATCGTATTCTCATTTCTAATCGTAATGATTGGTGCTATGAATGTACAATCTTATATTATACTTAAGTTTTTTCCTGAACCTGTACCAACTACTGATAACAGTAGTAGAGGTGGTGCAGCCAAGAATAACAATGCGAAGGTTGCAGCTATCTCAGCAGCAGTCAACCACCACAATAAAGCAAAGAGTTAAGGAATATAATGGCTAAGAAATTTATTGACATTATGGACACAACATTTAGAGATGGATTTCAATCTGTCTTTGGTGGTCGTGTATTAATGGATGACTTCTTTCCTGCAGTTGAAGCAGCAAAAGAAGCAGGGATCACACACTTTGAATTTGGAGGCGGTGCACGCTTTCAATCGTTATACTTCTATCTAAACGAAGATGCATTTACAATGATGGATCGTTTCCGTGAGATCGTTGGACCGGATGCAAACCTTCAAACACTTGCTCGTGGTGTAAACACAGTAATGTTGGATACAGGTTCTCGTGAACTAGTTGACTTACACGCAAAGATGTTTAAAAAGCACGGTACAACAACTATTCGTAACTTTGATGCATTAAATGATGTTGAAAATCTTAAGTATTCAGGTGAGCGTATTGCACATCATGGTCTTAAGCATGAAGTTGTTGTAACCATGATGGATCTTCCACCAGGGTGTGTGGGTGCACATGATGTTGCATTTTATGAAATGAAATTACGTGAGATATTAGACTCAGGTATCCCTTATGACTCTATCTGTTTTAAAGATGCTTCAGGAACTTCTTCACCAAAAAAAGTTTATGAAACAATTAAAATGGCACGTGGTTTAGTTCCAGAAGGAACACATTTACGTCTTCATACACATGAGACTGCTGGTGTTTCAGTTGCTTGTTATTTAGCAGCGCTTGAAGCAGGTATTGATGGTATTGATATGGCAGCTGCACCAGTTTCTGGTGGAACAAGCCAACCTGATATTCTTACAATGCTACATGCAACTAAAGGATCAGACTTTGATCTTGGCGGCTTAGAGATTGATAAAATCCTTGCTTATGAAAAAGAAGTTGCACGATCTTTAGAAGATTACTTTATGCCACCTGAAGCGACAATGGTTTCTCCATTGATTCCATTCTCACCTATGCCTGGTGGGGCACTAACTGCAAATACGCAAATGATGCGTGACAATAACATTCTTGAGCGTTTTCCAGATGTTATTGATGCGATGCGTGAAGTAGTAGAGCGTGGCGGTTATGGTACATCCGTAACACCAGTAAGCCAGTTTTATTTCCAGCAAGCACTTAATAATGTAATGCAAGGACCATGGAAAGCAATTGCTCCAGGTTATGGAAAGATGGTACTTGGATATTTTGGTAAAACACCAGTTGCACCGGATCCAGAAATCGTAAAAATTGCTTCTGAAAAGCTTAATCTTGAGCCGACAACAGAAAATGCAATTGATTTAGCTGATAAGGATGAGACTAAGTCTATCGCTTATTGGAAAGAAAAACTTGAAGACATCGGTATTGAGACAACTGAAGAGAATATCTTCATTGCAGCTGCGTGTCAGGAGAAAGGTCTCGCATTCTTAAAAGGCGAGGGCGAAATTAATGTTAGAAAAAATTCAGATATGCCAACACAAGGAAGTTCAGATATGAGTACAGGATCTTACACAGTAGTAGTAAATGGAGAAAAGTTCAGCGTTCAAATTGCTGAAGGTGATGCAAATATCGAAGTGACAGCAGTTAATGGAGAAACATTACAGCCATCTGTTTCAACAGGTGAGGGTGAAGATATTAAAGCGCTTCTTCCAGGTAGTGTGTGGAAGATCGTTGCTAATCCGGGTCAAAGTGTAGAAGAAGGCGAAGTTATTATGATTTTAGAGTCAATGAAAATGGAGATTGATGTTGTTGCACCTCGTGCTGGTGTGCTAACTTCAATCAATGTTGCGACTAACGACAAGGTTGTCGAAGGTCAACTTGTTGCGGTTATTGGATAGGTTTTCAGATGAATAAAATTTTAATTCAGTTTTTTGTTCTTATCACTCTTTCATTCTCTGCTTTTGCATCTGCACCAGCAGCAGCTACAACTGAAGGTGTGTCAAGCACGCATAGAGAGGATACTTATGTACCTCAAGAGATGAGTGAACTTGTTGTTAGCTTCTTCGAGTCAACAGGTATTAATGCAATTCTTAACCCTGATCCTAACGAGATGGGTGCTCATGGCGAAGCTATCAGTGACTTTCACAAGTCTTGGGGCCGTGTATTAATGATTATCGTGACTTTTTTCCTTTTTTACTTAGCTATTGCTAAGGGATATGAGCCACTTTTACTTCTTCCAATTGCCTTTGGTGGTTTGCTAGCAAACATCCCCGTAGCTAATATCGCAGGTCCTCATGGATTCTTAGGTGTTATCTATAGCATGGGTCTGTCTAATGAGATGTTCCCAATCCTTATCTTTATGGGTGTTGGTGCGATGACAGACTTCGGTCCACTTCTTTCTAACCCTAAGACAGCACTTCTTGGTGGAGCAGCTCAATTTGGTATCTTTGGAACACTAGTAGGTGCAGTTGCACTTTCTGAGTATACAACGGCATTTGACTTTACACTTCAGCAAGCAGCAGCAATTTCAATTATTGGTGGAGCAGATGGTCCAACATCTATCTTTATCGCGACTAAACTTGCTCCTGAACTGTTAGGTGCGATTGCAGTTGCTTCATATTCATATATGGCACTGGTTCCAATTATCCAGCCTCCAATTATGAAGGCTTTTACTTCTGAAGCAGAGCGTAAGATCAAGATGACAACACTTCGTCATGTTACTCGTCTAGAAAAGCTAGTTTTCCCAATTTCAGTATTGACACTGGCAATTATGATTCTTCCAGATTCTACGCCACTAATCGGTGCGTTTATGTTTGGTAACTTCTTAAAAGAATCAGGTGTGGTTGAACGTTTAAATGACACGCTACAAAATGCGCTTATTAATATCGTAACTATTTTCTTAGGTCTTGGTGTTGGTTCTAAACTAGCAGCAGATCAGTTCTTAGTTGTTGATACCTTGGCTATTTTGATTCTTGGTCTTATCGCTTTCTCTGTTGGTACAGCAGCGGGTGTTCTTATGGCTAAGTTTATGAACCTTTTTCCAGGTACAAAGATCAATCCACTTATTGGTTCAGCAGGTGTATCTGCTGTTCCAATGGCGGCGCGTGTATCAAACAAGGTTGGTATGGAATCAGATCGTACTAACATGCTTTTAATGCATGCTATGGGTCCAAATGTTGCTGGTGTTATCGGTTCTGCCGTTGCCGCTGGTGTACTTATTTCTATCTTCAGTTAATTAAAATAGATATGGGGCTTGTCTCCATACTATTGCTCTCTTTTTAGCTTCTTCTTTATCCTTCTACTTTTAAATTTTTTGTTTCAATTTACCATGATTGAAAGAACCAAAGACTATGGACTTATACAATGTAATGTTTATACACAATATAGTCTAATTGTAATAATTTTGAAGGAGAAAATCAATTTTAATGAATCAAAGCGTGCTACTTCTTTTCTATTAGCTTCAAGAATTGATGCTAAATGAACGTACAAAGGGTATAAACTTTAATCTTATGGTTGCAAGGGTAAAAAAAGGTGAAAAATTAAGGATTGCAGTTAAACGGTTAAATGAATCGGAGAATGAAGAGTTGGTAAATAAGCTACAGCTTATTTAAACCAACCTTTTACTTTGTCAAAGACAGACTCAAACGTGCTTTCGTGAGGTTTTGACTCGATACCAAAAGACTCTTGTAGCTTTTCAAGAAGTTCTTTTTGCTCATCATTTAACTTGTTTGGAAATGCAAGTTTGATTTGTGCAATAAGATCACCTTTTCCATGTCCGTGAACATCAGCTACACCTTCATTTCTAAAGTTGAATTGCGCCTTGTCTTTTGTCCCTGGTGTTAACTCTAGATCAAGTTCTCCTGTTAATGAAGGGATTTTGATCGTTTCTCCAAGTACGGCTTGTGTAAAGAAAAGTGGTACTTCGATATAAATATCATTTCCATGTCGGACAAAGGTTTCATCTTCTTCCACACTAAAGGTTACGTATAAATCTCCACGTGTACCACTCTTACCTTTATTTCCACGTCCAGATACACGTAAACGGTTCTCATTGTCGATTCCGGCAGGTACTTTAATACTAACGCTGTCTTTAACCTCGCTAAAGCCTTGACCCTTACAGTCACCACATTTTTCAGCTACTTGAGTTCCTTCGCCATTACAAACCGGACAGGTTTGAGAAAAAGTCATAAAGCCTTGCTTCATGTAGACTTGACCTTTTCCACCACATTGCCCACATGTCTTTACCTTACCATCTTTGGCACCGGTTCCATTACATGTCTTACATGCGTCTTTGAATTTAAAGTCCAGCTCTTTCTCACAGCCAAATACAGCTTCTTTAAAGCTGATGTTCATACTAAGACCAAGGTCTAATGGATATTTCTCTTCTGGTCCACGTCTTTGTTGTGAACGTCCACCGCCAAAGCCGCCAAACATCTCTTCAAATACAGAGCTAAGATCATCAAAACCGCCGCCGCTAAAGCCACCACGGCCTCCGCCTCCACCTTGAAGGCCTTCTTTTCCATAACGGTCATAAATTGAACGTTGTTTTTCATCACTTAGTACTTGGTAGGCTTCATTACATAGTTTAAAATTGTGCTCAGCCTCTGCATCTCCAGGATTTTTATCAGGGTGATATTTTTTAGCCATACTTCTGTATGCTTTTTTAATAGTACTTTTATCGGCACTTTTTGTAACTTCTAATATTTCATAATAACTTAGTTCATCCATAAATATTCTTCTTTTAGTTTGGTGAATTTTAAAGCAATTTCTTATTGAGAAAAGGCCTTAATAATGAGTTTTCAAAAGAAAATCCTTAACATATAAAAATTTCTTTGAATTAGTTTTGGAATTATACCAACTTTTACCGATATAATTCAATGATGAAATATATGATGAGCATGTTGATTTTTATCTTTTTTTTTCTTGGATGTGCACATAAGACAAGAGATGAGTTAAAACCAATCTCTTATGGTGAGTATAAAGCAGTTTCTTATGCGCAACTTCCCTCTTGGGATAGTGAAAACTTTGATGAAGCCTTAGATGTTTTCATCAAAACCTGTAAAAAAAGTCATTTAAAAACTATTTTTACCAATGTCTGCGCAAAAGCACAAGCTGTGGAAAATGCAAAAGAGTTTTTCGAGAATAGTTTTACCCCCTTTGTTGCATTATCAAGTACTTCATTAGCTACGGGCTATTATGAACCAAGTCTAGAAGGCTCATACACGCAAAGCTCATCATATCCTTATCCCCTTTATGGTGTTCCTGATGACTTGGTAAAGATTGAATTGATCAATGAGTACAAAGAAGCTATTAGACACCCAATACGGGGTCGTTTGGTTAAGGGAAAGATCGTTCCTTATTATTCTCGTGAAGAGATCATGACGAATGCTTTAACAAATCAAAATCCCATTTGTTATGTAAAAGATAAAATCGATCTGTTTTTTTTACAGGTTCAAGGTTCAGGCCGTATTATATTAGATGATAACAGTAGTCTCTATATCGGCTATGCAGATCAAAACGGATTTCCTTATCATTCAATAGGAAAAGAGATGATAAAACGTGGGTGTATAAGTAAAAAAGAGGTTTCTTTGCAGAGTATTTATACGTATTTACAAACACACCCAAACGAGATAGATAGTATCTTTTATTCAAATCCTAGTTATATCTTTTTTCAAAAGAAATTCAAACCGGCCAGTGGAGCGCTTGGTGTTACCTTGGAAGAAGGACGTTCAGTGGCAGTGGACAGAAAAAATATTCCCTTGGGTATGCCTCTGTTTATCAGTACGAATGAACCTCTTTCAAATGATAAATATGAGCGAATTGTATTTGCACATGATACGGGTACAGCAATAAAAGGCGAGGCACGAATTGATATTTTTTTTGGCTCGAATCAAAAGGCGAAAAAACAGGCAGGATTAATGCAAGCGCCTTTGAAACTTTGGATGCTTGTCCCTAATGATTACCTTTTTCAAAGCAAGTAAATAGTAAAATTCGCTTATGAAACGTGGACTAGAAAAATTTAACATATTAGTAGAAGCTCTGGAATCTTTACCGTCCATTGGGAAGAAGTCTGCAACACGTATGGCTTACCATATGGTTATGCAAGATAATTTTACTGCAATGAAAATAGCCCATGCAATCGAAAACGCCTTAGGGTGTTTACGAAAATGTATGGAATGTGGTGGTTTGTGTGAAGACGAACTCTGTGGTATATGTGCAGATGAGGGACGCGATAAAGAGCTCTTGTGTGTAGTAGAAAACGCAAAAGATATTTTGACCTTGGAAGAGAGTGGTATCTTTGAGGGACGTTATTTCGTTCTAGAAAACTTGGATCATTTTGACTCGTCTCATCTTGTTGACCTGGTCAACTCTGGCGTAAAAGAGATCATCTTTGCGCTAACACCTTCTATTGCCAATGATGCGGTCATGCTTTTTATAGAAGATAAATTGAGTCTATGCGAAGTTAATTTTACGCGTATAGCTCAAGGTGTACCTACGGGTGTTAGTTTGGAAAACATTGACTTACTCTCTTTAAGCAGAGCAATAGAAGATAGAGTAAAGGTCTAACTACTTGTTAATTAAATATAAACTGCT
>JBFFDB010000033.1:0-8053 GCA_041559595.1 Sulfurimonadaceae bacterium | reverse complement strand
GTTCTTTCGAATTTGTTCACAATCATTTAATGCAACATCTTTTGTACTTCTATTTAAGATAAGAACAAACTGGTCATAATCTATACGGCCAAAAACATCAGTGTGTTGCTCATATAATGAAAACATGAAGGCAATTTTTTTAAGAATTTGATTCGCAAGATCTTTTTTGTATTTTTTTTCAATTGCTCTAAAGTTATCTAATGAAAACACACATACTACAAGTGCTGCACCTGTGTTTCCTTTACGGTTTGCAAAGCCATGTAAGAGACCCTTGTAGTTGTTCACTTCTGTAACGGGGTCGATAAAAGCTGGATTCTCAGTCGCAGTTGGTTTACGACTCATACGCTTGGTGATCATCTCAGCTTCTTCAGTAAGGTAAATACGGTCCTTACTATCTAGATCAACAGAGTAAAGGGTTTTAAGGTCTTTGTATACAAACGACAGACGACGTGTAAACCATAACATTGTCGTTATAGAGATAGCAAAGGCTAAATAGATGAAATATTGAAGTAAATTGAATTTTTCAGATTCATATATCATATGTTTTTCTTGAAGTTCACTTAGTTTTGCTAAATATTCGGCTTGAGCAAAGTCGTAATCATCTAGACGTGCTGGAAGATCTTCAATACTTTGATAATAGTATGTTTCTGCAGCTTCAATGTACAAAAGCTGTTTAATGCTTAACTGCTTTAAGTCATTTAGATATTCTACTGAATGACCAAAAACGTAATTGCCTAAAATATCAAAAGTAAACGCGTCTTGCATCTTTTCAATGTCATATCTAAGGTTGTCTACTATGCCTTTAAGCTGTATGTTTGAATATTGAATCTCTTCACGTCCTAAATTGTAGGCTTCATTAGTTAATGCTTTTTGTTCAAGTAAAAGATCCATTTTCTCAACAGCAGAGTTTTGAGTAAAAGTTATAAAGGCTAAAGCACCAAGCATTATTGATAGGGAGAGCAGGGTTGTGGATAAATTATTGAAAATACCTTTTATTGACCAGCGCATTCACGTCCTTCGATGTGTTAAATTATATTATTTGGTTTTACATTTTAAACTGCACTGCATTAAATATGACTTAATGCCACGTGTTTTAGAGGCTTATCATCTGTATAAAAGGAAGTTTAGGTACAATTTCATCTATTATAATCAATCAATATGGATATATTTTTGAATAAAGAAGACTTTTTCATTTCTTGTTTTAATTCTAAGAAGATAGGTGATGATGCTGCTATCATTGGCGACTGGATAGTGTCAAAGGATGCTTTCTTTGAGAATGTTCATTTTAAGCGTAAATGGTTTGAGCTTGATGAGATAGCATATAAGTCAATGATTATTAATATATCTGATTCGATTGCCATGAATGCAGACCCAAAATATGCACTTTTAGCCGTTGCAATACCTTCACATTTATCCAAGTCTGATATTAGACTGCTGCACAGTGGTTTTAAAAGAGCAGCCGATGAATATGGAATTGAGATTATTGGTGGTGACACTGTCTCAAACATTAAAATTGATATAACAGTAACGGTATTAGCAAAGAGTAAAAGAGTATTAAAAAGAGTTGGTTTAAAGTCAGGCGATTTACTGGCTCACACCGGACAGCTAGGTTCATCCAAGAAGGCATTACAGTCTTTACTGCGCTATAATAGTGCACGAAAAAGCTCACGTTTTTTTAAACCTGAACTGCGACAAAAGTTTATTTCAAAAACAACACCATCATTACACTGTGGAATGGACATTTCAGATGGCCTGTACGCAGATCTAAAAAAGCTCTCAAAGGCTAATAACCTAGGTTTTGATTTTTTTAAGGAAATACCAAAAGAGATTGCATGTAGCGGCGAAGAGTATGAGATGCTAATTGGTTTTTCTCCACGCGAGAGAAAAAAAATGCTTCGTCTTGCAAAAGCACAGCGCTGCAAATTAAACATTTTTGCTAGAGCTAGACGAAAAGAATATAAATTAAAATGTAAGGCACATCACTTTTGAACAGAAATTATTATTTAAATCACTCTTCTATTCCTTTTCATTTCGCTCAAAGTCCAAGAGACTTTGTAGTGGATGAAATCCCTTTGTATGAGTTTAGTGGAGAAGGTGAACACCTCGTCCTACATGTACGAAAAAAGAACCTAAGTACCTGGGAAATGGTGGATATCATCTGTAATACCACAGGGGCTAAAGGTAAAGAAATCGGCACAGCTGGACTAAAAGACAAGAATGCTTTAACTACGCAGTACATCTCCGTTCCGGCACGTATCGAAGAAGCAATTGACAAGTTGGACCACCCTCAAATCAAAATACTATCTAAGGTGCGTCATAATAATAAAATACGTACAGGGCACCTAAAAGGAAACCGTTTTTTTATTCGTATTAAAAAGGTCCTGCCTGTGGCTGCATCAAAACTAGACCAAGCAATTAAACACATTAAGAAAGATGGGATGCCAAACTATTTTGGGTACCAGCGTTTTGGAAATGATGGAGACAATTATAAGATTGGTCAAGAGATAGTTGAAGGTAAGCGTAAAGAAAAAAACAAAAAGAAGGCAAAGCTTTTTGTCTCTTCGTATCAGTCCCATCTGTTTAATCTATGGTTAAGTAGACGTATTGAAATCAGTAAATTATGCACAGGTTTGCAAGCTCAAGAAGCAGCAGATGTACTTAATATGGATATTGGTTTAATAAAGCAGATACAAAAGCAGCCTCATCCATTTAAGATGCTTCCTGGTGATTTGTGTATGCATTATCCGTATGGAGCAATTTTTTATGCAGAAGACCTAGAAGCAGAAGCAAAACTTTTTTATGAAAAAGACCGTGCTCCTACAGGACTGCTGCCAGGTAAAAAAGTCAAGCACAGTGAAGACATCGCACATATCATCGAAAAAGATTTTGATACACCAATGAATGAAGATGGAACACGTAGATATGCCTTTGTTTTCCCTGAAGATATAGAAACGGTATACAGAGAGGATAAAGCGTGGTATGAATTGCATTTTAGCTTACCAAAAGGCTCGTATGCAACAGTTCTAATGGAAGAACTGGCAAAAAGAGAAATTAGAGAAGAAAAAATTACTTCAAGGAACCAAATTGACAACTAAAAAACACTTTACATCAGCAGCTTCACAGCTCTTTGGAAAATTCGCTTCAAAGCCATTTCCGAAACCTGTTCAAAAATTCATAAATGCGGGTTACGTAAAACTAATGGGATTAGATATGAGTGAGTTTAATGAACCTTCATCATATGAAACACTTAATAAACTCTTCACACGACATCTAAGAGAGCCAAGAGAATTCAATGCAGATGATGCCATTATGATATCACCTTGTGATGCCTTGGTAAGTGAGTGTGGAAAAATACATGATTTTACTTCGTTACAGATCAAGGGGATGAAGTATAAGGTAGATGAACTTTTAGGTACATCTATTGATCCACATCATAAACATAAGATAAAGAATGGTCGTTTCATCAATTTTTACCTTTCACCAAGTGACTATCATCGTTATCATATACCTTTTGATTGTCGTATCACTAAGGCCGTACACATCCCAGGAAAGCTTTATCCAGTGAACTTTAGCTACTTAAATAAACAGCAAGACCTTTTCATTGAAAATGAACGTGTTGTAATAGAATGTTATACTAATGAAGATAAACTGTTCTACATGGTATTGGTTGGCGCATTGAATGTGGGAAAAATGGAAGTTTCATTTGAGCCAAGCATCCAGACCAATAGTGAAATACGTCAAAGTGTTGCTTACGAGTATGAAGATCTGAATATGAAAAAAGGAGACGACTTTGGTTGTTTCCAAATGGGTTCAACCATTGTACTTATAGCTGAAAACATGGATATATTTGTAAAAAGTGGAGAGAAGGTCTCTTTTGCACAAGATATAGCAAGTATGACAAAGTAGGTAAAATGGGTATATCGCAAGAATACATACAAAACATCTTTTCTGATCGTAAGGTTTTCGAAAAAGAAGTTCTGCATGTTAATTGTGATGCAGACAGACAAGAAGTGATGCTTCTACTGTCTAAAGAACTATGTACAAAAAGTAAAATAGCACATCAAATAAGTTTTTTAAAACTGAAAAGTATTAATGATTTAGACTTTGGTAGTGTTAAAATCGTTCTTGTTCAGATGTTGTTAGCTGAGTTGATTTCACTTTTAAAAGAGAAACGGTTTACGCAGATAGAAATTGATAATATCAAAAGAAATAAGCCTTACTTGAAGTTTATTTATCAATTAGTACAAAGTTATATGCATAGATTTGGAACTATTTTCTATAAAGAAGTCGTCAATACTTTTTTTGACCGTATTAGTCTCGCTGACAAGCCAGAAAACATTGCCAAGGTAGTGCAAGAAGCCATTGATGGAAACAAAAGATATAAGTCTTTGCTTGAACAACACACTGGCGGACAGATACTGTATAAGTCTGCCCAAGCATGGATGCGTGTTAAACAAGCTCGTGATGATAAAAACAGAGCAGCTCAAAAATACCAGATAGAAATCGTTAAGCTTGTAAAAAGAGTAGATGAATTAAAACTTCATATCTCTGCCATTGTCGCATCCAAAGCACTAACTCTTAACGAAGTGAAAAAAATAACTCCACAACTCTTGATTGACATGTTTACTGATGAAGATAATGTTCAACTACATACGAAAAAAACAATGTTTTCTTATGTCTCTTCGCCTGAGTTAACAAACATCTTAATCGGTTCAGCTCAGACAGCCGTTGTTCAAGTCAAAGATCCAAAAGAAAGAGATGAGTTTTCTCAAATTGCTGATTTTTTTAAAAAATGCAAAAGTGTAAATACACCAGAATTTGTAGATAATAAATTTGAAGAATATAAAAAAGAACTTCAAATCAAAAGTGATCGTTACAGACAACAGAGATTAAAACTACAAACTCTACGTGATAGACCTTTAGACAGTTTCGATGTTACATTGAAATTGATTAAAGAAGTGATGGTTTATAATCTTCAAAACATGCAAGAAAAGTGAACTAAAGAAGAGATACCAGAACATTCGTTCTGATAGAGAAGAGGGTAGGTTAAACGTTAAACCTAAAGTGCATAACATCGCCATCGTTAACGATATAGTCTTTACCTTCAAGACGCATTTTACCTGCTTCTTTTGCCTTTGCTTCACCACCACATGCTATATAGTCATCATATCCAATGACTTCTGCACGAATAAAACCTTTTTCAAAGTCATTATGAATAACAGCGGCAGCCTTTGGAGCAGTAGTGTTTTTACGAATGGTCCAAGCGCGAACTTCTTTAACTCCTGCGGTAAAGTAAGACATAAGCCCTAGCTTGTCAAAGCCTTTGTGAATAATTTGTGCAAGACCAGATTCAGATACACCGATCTCTTCTAAAAATTCGGCTGCTTCATCATCGTCCATGCCGACTAAGTCTTCTTCAAACTTAGCACATAGTTTAATGACTTCAGAATTGTTTTTAGCTGCATGTTCTTGTACAGCCTTTACATAAGCACTATCCTCAGCTAAGCCATCTTCATCGACATTTGCACCATACATAATCTCTTTTGCTGTTAGAAGACGCAACTCTTGATTAAGTTGTATGTATAACTCATCATCTGACTTAGGGAAAGTGTATGCCATGTTCCCTTCTTCTAGATAATCAATAAGTTCCTGAGCCATTTCCATTAATGCACCCGCACTTTTATCAACTCTTGCTTGCTTTTTAAGACGTTCAGCACGGTTTGAAAGTGCTTCTAAGTCAGCAAAGATCAGTTCTGTTTCAATGATTTCAATATCACGAACAGGATCTATACTTCCTTCAGTATGAACAATGTTCTCATCTTCAAAACAACGTACAATATGCAAGATGACTTCAGTCTCACGAATATTAGATAAGAATTTATTTCCAAGGCCTTCACCCTTACTCGCACCCTTTACAAGACCAGCGATATCAACAAAGTCTAAAGTAGAGTGTTGGATACGTTCAGGAGATACAATCTTTGCCAATTCATCTAAACGGTGATCAGGTACAGGCACAATTGCCTTGTTCGGTTCAATTGTACAAAAAGGGTAGTTGGCCGCCTCAGCATTTTGTGCCTTTGTTAAAGCATTAAATGTTGTTGATTTTCCTACATTTGGTAAGCCTACCAGTCCGATACTTAGTCCCATTGTTGTCCTTTAATTCTCTGTTGCGAGTTTATAATTCTGTGTGTTAAATGTATAAAATAGATAATTGACTGGCGCTAAGTGATATAAACATATATACATGTTTCTTAACTATCAGCAGTCTTTGTTAAATATCTTGTTTTGCAGCTGCAATAAGCCTTATAGAAAGCACTTGTAGCGATTTCTTTTATGTTTGGAATTATATCAGCACTTAGATTATATATTGCCAAAATCTTTTGACATCTTTTATAATCAATATTGAATATATCTATATGTAGTGTATTGCACCTGCATACAGTTAGTGATTTTTTATTTGAGTTGTCTTAACCAATTGACTGTTAATCGTACGCCCGCGCCACTTCCGCCATAAGGATTGTATCCCCACGAAGATTCAACATAAGCTGGTCCAGCGATATCGAAATGCATCCATTTGTCTTTGTTCTCTTCTTCAATAAATTTGTCTAAGAAAAGAGCTGCAGTAATAGCACCACCATAAGGCTTATTGGAGATATTAGATATATCAGCAACTTCACTTTTTAGCTGTTTTTTTAGATGACGGTTAAACGGTAGTGCACCAATCAATTCGCCTGTGTTTGAAGAAGCACGTCCTAGTGAGTGCTTTATCTTTGTAGAATGACCCATAATCCCTGTTGTATAACTACCTAAGGCAACCATACATGCACCTGTAAGTGTTGCATAATCAAAGATATAGTCCGCTTTGACTTTTTCTTGAGCATAAGTAAGACAGTCTGCTAAAACAAGTCGTCCTTCAGCATCTGTGTTTCTTACCTCAATAGTCGTTCCATTCTTAGCAGTAAGCACATCATCAGGTTTGTATACATCACCGCCAATCATATTTTCAACTGCACCAATGAAACCATGAACTTCCACATTGAGTTTAAGCTCACTTACTGCTTTCATAATTCCAAGTACTGCACATGCACCACTCTTATCCAATTTCATCCCAACCATAGAAGCAGCAGGCTTGAGGCTAAGTCCTCCACTATCATAGGTTAGACCTTTTCCTACAAGTGATATTGTAGCGATTGGATTTTTAGGCTTATAGGTAAGGTGTATTAATTGGCTTTCATGACGAGACGCTCGCCCAACACTAAGCATGGCATTCATGCTCTCTTGTGCCAATTCTGTTTCACCTAAGATCTTACAACCTAAGCCATTTTCACTAGCAAGGTCTCGAGAAATATGAGCTAATTTCAGAGGAAATATTTCCTCAGGCGTAGTGTTGACAAGATCACGTGTATAGTTTGTTGAAATAGCAGTGATCTGAGAGTCTTGCAAGACCTGATTTAAGATAGCAAGGTCGCTTACCTCATCTTCTAAAGTTCTAGACGAGAATACAATACTTTCTAAGGTACTTTCACTTTTTTTACTCTTATAAACATCAAAGTCATAATTTCCAAGTATGAAACCTTCAACAAGGGCACAAAAGATGCCCTTGTCATTATTGATATCATATTGTGCGACTTTAATGCTTTTGTATTTGAACTTTTTAAGTGTTTTTATAGCAGTTGCAGCAGCTGAACGGAAAAGGTCATGCTCATTGTTTTCAACACCAACGTAAAGTGTTTTAAATTCTGAGATGTAGCAAGTCTCATCTTGTCCTGCTTTAAAGCCTAGATCATCTAAGGTCTTTTCATGCAGGTTATCATCTTTTTCTTGTGAAAAAACAAGAGTGATGTCCGCGTTTATGTCATACACATGCGCAGGGTTGATTGAAATATTCATTAGTCTTCCTTTTTATCAAAGTCTAGTAGGTCTTTTGCCTGGATCATATCTTTATCACCACGTCCAGAAAGATTGACAATTATCGTTTGACCTTCTATGTTTTTAATTTTTTTCAAGTAAGCAACGGCGTGTGAACTTTCAAAAGCAGGGATAATGCCTTCTT
>JBFFDB010000032.1:0-8171 GCA_041559595.1 Sulfurimonadaceae bacterium | reverse complement strand
GAGGCGAAAATGCCGATTGAGAGCGAAGATGAGAAACAAGTTGGTTAGAATTTTTCATATCACTATTATAACAGTTTTGATGTTAAGTCTAAATGGATGTGGGTATAAAGCTCCACCATATTATCCAAATGAGAAAAAGGATCAGTAAACGTGGTTTATGATGTTGTAATTATTGGTGCAGGTGTTGCTGGTTTATACGCTGCAATAAACTTACCAAAAGATAAAAAAGTCTTAATAATTAATAAGAACCATCCGTGGGAATGTAATACCTTTTATGCGCAAGGCGGTGTTGTAACTGTTGTAGATGATGCCGATCAAGAGCTGCATATCAAAGATACGATGGAGGTAGGTGCAGGCCTTTGTGATGAAGATGCAGTTCGTGTACTAAGTGAACATAGTCGTGAGGTGGTAGGTGATCTTATCAAACGCGGTTTTAAGTTTGACACGAATGCTGAGGGCAAACTCCACTATACCAAAGAAGCTGCACATTCAGCTTCACGTATTTTACATGCTGGAGGTGATGCAACAGGACGTTACTTGCATCATTTTTTATTAGAACAAAACCCACATCCTATGCTCGAGGGTGTCCAGGTCACTGACCTTTTACTTGATGAAGGGAAATGTTACGGGGTATGTGTAACAAATGAAAAGAATGAGACAAAGCATATCTTTGCTAAGAGTGTTGTTATCGCTTCAGGCGGGGTAGGTTCACTTTTCGCTTATCATACCAATGCACATACGATTAGTGGAGACCTCCAGGGAATCTGTTTAGAGAAACGTATTCCCCTTGAACGTATGGAGATGTTACAGTTTCACCCAACCGTATACGTTGACTCTAAAAGTGCTCAAAAACAGCTATTAACAGAAGCGTTAAGAGGTGAAGGTGCTAAACTCGTCGGCGAAAATGGGTATGCTTTTATGAAAGATTATGATAAACGTTTAGAGCTTGCCCCTAGAGACATTGTATCACGTGCCATTTTTGATTATAAACAAAAAACAGGTGAAGAGGTTTATCTTAATTTTGATAATTTTGACGTTGATTATTTTCATGCACGTTTTCCAAATATTGCAGCTAACTTAAAAGACCGTGGTTTTAACCTTCCAAAAGACCGTGTTCCTATATCACCAGCTTTTCATTATGCTATCGGTGGGATTAAGACAAACCTAGATGGTCAGATTGAGAGTGTAGAAAACCTATATGCTATCGGTGAAGTTGCATCTACACGAGTACATGGAGCAAATCGATTGGCGAGTAATTCTCTTTTAGAAGGTTTGGTCTTTGCTGCACGTGCAGCCGCACAGATTAAAAAAGAAAGTGTTACATATTTACCAAAACATTTTCCTATTAGTACAGATTCCTTGCGTTGTGAAGGGGATAATGAGTATAAAAGTGAACTTCGTCGTATAATGTGGGACGATGTAGGAACTGTGCGCACTAAGAAGGGTCTTCAAGAAGCCTTGAAGTTTATTGAAGACACTTTGCATAAGCCTATTGGACGATTGTTAAAACTGCGTTTGCTTACGGCCAAAGAGATCGTAACATCTGCATTGAGGCGAACAACCTCTGTTGGGGTACACTATATTAAGGAGAGTGAAGAATGACTAGAGCAGTCGAAGAAACATTAGACATGGCAACAGAACCTGTTGGATTCTTGTTACTTGCAATATTTATCATTGGATATTATTTTATTGCAGCTGAGGAAAAGTATCATATTAATAAGGCTAAACCAGCCCTTTTTATCGGTACCTTGATGTTTATGATCATTGGAGGGTTCTATGCTCTCAATGGTCTAAATATGAAGCCTTTTGAAACAGAAATAGCGCACCTTATTCTTGAAATTGCAGAAATCTTTTTCTTCTTATATGTTGCAATGACATTTATTGAAGCATTAATCGATCGCGGAGTTTTTGGTGCATTAAAGGATAAGTTAGTTGCAGGAGGCTATTCATATAAGCAACTTTTCTGGGTAACAGGTACTCTTGCGTTCTTTATCTCACCGGTTGCAGATAACTTGACAACGGCACTGATTTTATCAACAGTCTTAATTACAATTGATAAAAATCATAAGGCATTTTTAGTTCCAGGTGCGATTAATATTGTTGTTGCAGCAAATGCTGGTGGTGCTTGGTCACCATTTGGAGATATTACAACGCTTATGGCATGGACAGCACATAAAGGTGACTTTATTGATTTCTTGTACCTTTTTCCAGCGTCAATCACAGGTTGGGTAGTAACAGCTTTCTTATTAAGTAAATTTGTACCAGAAGGTAGACCGAGTAAAGGTGACGAAGCAGAGTCTAATAAGATTCAAATCTTAAAAGGCGGAAAAGTTATTATTACCTTAGGTGTTTTAACAATTGCTACTGCCGTAATTTCAAAGCAGGTGATGCACCTTCCACCAATGTGGGGTATGTTGTTTGGTCTTTCTATATTAAAGCTTTATATCTATTTCCTAAATATTAAACATAATGAAGATATGAATATTTATCACTCAATCGCTAAGGTTGAGAATGATACACTTCTGTTTTTCTTTGGTATCTTGGCGGCTGTTGGTGCACTTCACTTTGCAGGCTTCCTTGCGTATGCCGTAATGTTATATGATATGTTTGATCCAACTTATGTCAATATTGGTGTAGGTCTTCTTTCTGCTATCGTAGATAATGTTCCAGTTATGTCAGCAGTTCTTAAAGCGAGTCCAGATCTTGGTCTTGATCAATGGTTATTGGTAACATTAACTGCAGGTATTGGTGGATCACTGATTTCTTTTGGTTCAGCAGCAGGTGTTGGTGTTATGGGTAAATTAAAAGGAATCTATACTTTTAGTGCACACATGAAGTTTTCATGGACAATTATGGTTGGTTATATTCTTTCAATTGCTGTATGGTATACACAATTCGAAGTCCTTGGTTTATACAATAAACATGAGGTCCATAATAAAAAAGAGATTGCCAAAACACAATGTCCTGAGTGTAAGGTAGAATTTGAAATTCCAGCAGAGGGTGGACACTAAAGTCTACGCTCCTCTTTTTTTAGAGGTTTCTATATGAAGCCTCTACTTTCACAAACTTTTAATGATAAATAGAGTATCCTTCTATTACTAGATCACCTAAAGGTATCCCATTGAAAAATGTTAGTATTATTGTTCTTGACTTTGGTTCACAGTACACCCAATTAATTGCACGCCGTATGCGTGAAGATAAAATCTATTGTGAGATTATTCCTTATCACGCTAGTGTTGAAGAGATTAAGGCGAAAAACCCACAGGGTATTATTCTCTCTGGAGGCCCTTCATCTGTTTATAATAAAGATGCTTATGAAGTTGACCAAGGCGTATATGAGATGGGTATTCCTGTTATGGGTATCTGTTATGGTATGCAGCGTATAGCTGTTGACTTTGGCGGTTCTGTTATTCGTTCAGATCACCATGAATATGGAAAGGCTGAGCTTAAACTTGAGGCTAAGTCAGCACTTTTTGATGATGTAGATGATAATGGAATTGTATGGATGTCTCACTCAGATAGAGTTGATGTACTTCCTGAAGGTTTTACTCCTATAGCAACATCTGCTAACTCTCCATACGCGGCAATTGCAAATGTTGAAAAAAATGTATATGCAATGCAGTTTCACCCTGAAGTAAACCACTCTGAAGAAGGTTACTTGATGCTACGTAACTTTGCACGTAACATCTGTGGTGTAACAGAAAAATGGAAGATGGAACATTTCTTAAAAGAGCAGATAGCAAAGATTCGTGAAACTGTTGGAGATGGCAAAGTTCTTTGTGGTCTAAGCGGTGGGGTTGATAGCTCTGTTGTTGCGGCTATGCTATATGAGGCAATTGGGGATCAACTTATTCCAGTATTTGTTGATAATGGTCTTCTACGCAAAGGTGAACGCGAACAAGTTGAAGAGGTATTTAGAGTAAACCTAAAGACACCTTTGATTACTGTTGATGCGGTTGATAATTTCTTAGGTAAACTTGCTGGTATCTCTGATCCAGAACAAAAACGTAAGATCATTGGTCACACATTTATCGAAGAGTTTGAAAAAGAAGCGAAAAAGCATGATGGCATTAAGTTCTTAGCTCAGGGTACACTTTATCCAGATGTTATTGAATCTATCTCTGTAAATGGTCCATCTGAAGTAATCAAGTCTCATCATAATGTTGGTGGTCTTCCTGACTGGATGGATTTTGAACTGATTGAACCTTTACGTGAACTGTTCAAAGATGAGGTACGTAAAATTGGTTTAGAACTTGGTCTTCCAGAAGGTATGATTAATCGTCATCCATTTCCTGGACCAGGTCTAGCAATCCGTATTATGGGCGACGTTAATGTTCCTGACTTAACGATTCTTCGTGAGGCTGATGTTATCTTACTTGATGAGCTGAAAGCTAGTGGATATTATGCTAAAACATGGCAAGCCTTTGCTGTTTTACTTAATGTGAAATCTGTTGGTGTTATGGGCGATAACCGTACTTATGACAATACAGTATGTGTACGTGTTGTTGAAGCAGTTGATGGCATGACAGCAACCTTTGCACATCTTCCACATGATCTTCTTGAGAGAATTTCTCGCCGTATTATTAATGAAGTTGATGGAATTAACCGTGTGGTCTATGACATCTCTTCAAAGCCACCTGCAACGATTGAATGGGAGTAAACTGTGCCTAAGCACAGTTCCATTTATCTTTTTTCTAAAACATCTTATCCTGATGTTAATCATGTCCCTATTCTGATTCCTGCCTACCTACAGCCACTTATTGACTTTTCATCTTATGACTATATTATCGCTACATCAAAAGAGACGATCACAGCACTCAATAAAATAGGAGACTGGAAAGACTTACCTGTGTTGGCTATTTCAGAATCAACAGCAGATTATGTAAAAAGTCAGGGTGGAAAAGTCTTAGATATAGCACAAGGCTATGGAAAAAGTATTGCTATTTTAGTTGAGAATAATTATGCTAACTTAAAAGCATTGCATCCACATGCTAAGGTGATAGCCTTTGATATTGAAGGTATCTTAAGAAAAAAAGGTATTGAAATTGACTCTTTTGTTGTGTATGAAACCTCTTGTTCAAAAGAAGAAAAAGTAGAACTCCCTTCTGATGCAATCTGTATTTTTACCTCACCATCTTCGGTAAAATGCTTCATGCAAAAGTACATTTTTTTGCCAACCTATAAAATTGTTTGTATAGGTGAAACAACAGCCTCTGAACTTCCAAAAGACCTTGCCTATGTCCTTTCAGAAAAAACTTCGGTTGAAAGTACAATCCTCAAGGCCAAAAGCCTGCAATAATAACTATTTTTTAATCTTTAATTTGTTATAATAATTTTAGCCTGGGTGACGCGACTACTCGCATATCAGGGGGTTCTACATATACATTGGGTTGATGCCGTGAGGCGTTTGTGTGAAGCATTTTTGTTTGAAGCGATGAGCTGAGAATTTGCTACCGTTATAACGTTTGCTATTGACCATATTAGGCTTTGAGAACCATCGCCACACGCGGAACGCCCACTCGGACACCCCTTCGGGGGATTTGAGATTGTTTATTAGAGTTTATTTGATGAATTTTAATAAATAATCTGCAAAAAAACACAATAATCTATCGGAGATAATGATGAACGTAATGATACTTGGTAGCGGTGGACGCGAATATTCTATTGGCCGTGCCATGAAAGATGATGAAAATGTTGATGAACTTTATTTTTGTCCAGGAAATGGAGCGACTGAAAACCTAGGTTCAAACGTAGACATTAAAGATTATCATGAATTAGCACAATTTGCTAAAGACAATAACATCGAGTTTACTATTGTTGGTCCTGAAGCACCACTCGTAGATGGTGTTGTTGACATTTTTAAATCTGAAGGTCTAACGATCTTTGGACCATCAAAAGAAGCAGCGCAACTTGAAGGCTCTAAAGTTTATATGAAAAACTTTTTAGCAAAATACAATATTCCTACAGCTGCGTATATTGAGACTGATCATATCGATACAGCCTTTAAGTTCATCGATACACTGACAGCGCCTATTGTTGTTAAAGCCGATGGTCTATGTGCAGGTAAGGGTGTTATCATCGCGATGAGTCATGATGAAGCGAAAAAAGCAACTTCAGAGATGCTCTCAGGTAAGTCCTTTGGTAATGCAGGTCTAAAGGTTATTATTGAAGAATTCCTTGATGGGTATGAACTTTCAATGTTTGCTATTTGTGATGGAGATGATTTTGTTCTTCTTCAAGCGGCACAAGACCACAAACGTCTTTTAGATGGAGATCAAGGCCCAAATACTGGTGGTATGGGTGCTTATGCTCCAACACCTTTAGTAAATGACGAACTATATGAAAAAGTAAAAGAGCGTGTTATTCGTCCAACGCTTGAAGGTATGAAAAAAGAGGGTGCTCCTTTTGAGGGTGTTCTGTTTATTGGTATTATGGTCGTAAATGGTGAGCCTATAACACTTGAATTTAATGTACGTTTTGGTGATCCTGAATGTGAAATCCTTATGCCACTGATGAAATCTTCAGTATTTGATCTTTTTTATAAGGCAGCAACAGGTAAATTGAACGAACTTGAGGTTGAGTTTCATGATAAATATGCAGTTGGTGTTGTTATGGCATCAAAGGATTACCCTTATTCATCATCAACGCCAGCTGAAATCGTAGTTGATGATGTGCATCATGATGTTATTGCACAAAACACACATATCTCTTATGCAGGTGTTTCTAAAATAGATGGTACCTTGTGTGCAACAGGAGGACGTGTTCTTGTTTGTGTGGGATTGGGTGACAGTATTCAAGAAGCACGTGATCGTGCTTACATGTTGTGTGGTCAAGTTCATTTTGCTGGTAAGAAGCTTCGTACAGATATCGCATATCAAGCATTGAAATAGATTTTAATGAACGAAGATATCTTCACACTACTCGAGAGAGAAGAATTGGTTCTTTCTTCAAAAAAGAAACGCTTAAATGCCTTTATAATAGATGAAATTATTTTGTCTGTGATTTGGTTGTCTGTAATTTGGGATAGTTTCTCTGGTTTAGAAAGTATAGAAGAACAAGTCTTATTGATAAACTCATATGTCTTAGAATTTATGGCATTAAAGATCATTTATCATACTTTCTTTGTTATGCAGTATGCAGCGAGTCCGGGTAAGATTTTAATGAAGATACGTATTTTTGATTTAGCTGGTGTCTCAAATCCCTCTTTTTTATGTTCTTTCAACCGCGCGGTTGTAAGAGCTATTAGTGAAATCTTTTTTTATGCAGGCTTTATTTGGGGGCTATTAGATCCAGCTCGTCAGACCTGGCATGATAAAACAGCAAAGACAGTGGTGGTTGATGTATAAGTTTTTACTTCTCTTTTTATTCTTATGCCTAAGCCTTTATGCAGATAAAAAGGTTGAAGTTTTTGCTACAACTATCGATACAAATGGTTCATACCTTATAGCAAGTGATGAAGTTGTTGTCTTATATGATGGAATGTATCTGAGTGCGCAAACGGCAACATATGACAAAAATACAGAGATCTTAGAACTTTATGGACAGGTACACGCTCTTAAAGATGCACAGTATTACGCTATGGGTGATTACCTGCTGCTGGATACACACAGAGAAACACGACAGTTTCGTCCTTTTTTCCTTCAAGAATATCAAGATAAACTATGGATAAGTGCTCGTTCTGCAAAATCTACAAATCAAGAATATGAATTACACACAGGCATAGTCTCTTCATGTAATCCTCAAGATCCTGATTGGACACTTCGCTTTAGCTCTGGGTATTATGATGGTGATAATCAGTGGATGCAACTGTATAATGCACGTCTTTATGCGGGTGAAGTTCCTGTTCTTTATCTTCCTTATATGGCTTATCCCACAGATACTACAAGAAGAACTGGTTTATTAAGACCTACTTTTGGGCTCTCTTCAGAAGAAGGCTTTATGTATGAGCAAGGTCTTTTTATAGCAGAAGACCCTCAATGGGATTTAGAGCTTTTGCCTCAGGTTCGTACTAAGCGTGGAAAAGGAATGTATAACACTTTTCGTTTTGTAGACTCTCCGGGTTCTTTTGGCTCTATTACTATGGGTGGGTTTCAAGAAAAGGAGAGCTATCAAAAAGAGTTCAACCTCTTGCATGACAAGCATTATGGGGTTGAGTTTGATTATGAACATAG
>JBFFDB010000031.1:0-8781 GCA_041559595.1 Sulfurimonadaceae bacterium | reverse complement strand
TCTCAGAAAGCGTCTGTTAATTCTAACATCAAAGATAGTCCTGGTGCTGATGTAGCGTGGTCAAGTACGTATAAAAGAGATAAAGAAGGAAAAGGAAGCTTACAAAAGAGCTTAGATACATGGATAGAAAAAGAGTGGGAGCCAGCTTTTAAAGATAATAAGGAGCAGGAATTAAAGGATGAAAAAGCAAAAGAGAGCTTTAAATTACAACACTATATAGATAAGGCTAAAATTTATATGGATAAAAAAGAAGAAGAGAAGCTAGGAAAACCTCAAGAACCTTCTCATTATGAGAAGATGAAGAGCCTTCCTGTTATTGGAGGGTAAACAGCTAAGTTCTGTTTACTTCATATCCCACGAAAGAACAGTTCTACCCTCTTCGTCTTTTTCAACTGCTGCCATTCCCATTACATTGTAACCAGAATCCACATAATGAACCTCACCTGTTACACCTGAAGCAAGATCAGACAGTAGATACATAGAAGAGTTTCCTACCTGATCGATAGTTACATTCTTTTTCAGTGGTGCATTGATCTCATTCCAATTAAGGATTTGTTTAAAGTCACCAATCCCTGCTGCAGCAAGTGTCTTGATTGGACCTGCTGAGATAGCATTGACACGACGACCAGTAGGCCCCATATCAACTGCCATGTAACGTACTGTTGCTTCAAGGGCTGCTTTTGCTACACCCATAACATTATAGTTTGCAACATATTTTGGCCCACCAAGGTATGAAAGTGTTAAGATAGAAGCATCTTCACTCAACACCGGTGTTAAACGGTTTGTTAAATCAATAAGAGAATAAACAGAAACATCCATAGCGATAGAAAAAGCCGATTTCGTTGTTTTCATGAATGGCTCAGACAATGCCTCTTTTGGAGCAAAAGCAACAGAGTGTACTAAAAAGTCAATCTTACCGAAGTCTTTTTCGATCAGACCTGCAATAGCATCCATATCAGTCTCATCACCAACGTCAAGCTTATAAACCTTGTCTGAACCAAATTCAGCTGCGATTGGCTCAACACGTTTTTTAAGTGCATCATTAAGATAAGTGAAACCCATCTCTGCACCCTGCGCTGCACATGCTTTTGCAATTCCGTACGCGATAGACTTGTTATTTGCTAGACCTACGATTAGACCTTTTTTACCCTTCATTATCATCTACTATTTTTCCTTATTAATTATTTTATATTTTCAGCTATTTTTATCATTTCACAAAAGTTCTGTGCATACAAGGATGCACCACCAACTAAAACACCATCTACGTTATCAATCGAAACTATCTCAGCCATATTCGTGACCTTCACCGAACCACCATATAAGAGTGGTTTAGATGTTTTAGCACGTAAGCTCGCATGAATTGATTGTATATCTTCATTGCTTGGAACAAGACCTGTTCCTATCGCCCATACTGGTTCGTACGCAATAACAAGATTTTCATACTCTAGGTCGATGCCTACAAGTTGAGTGTCAATGTAAGACATTAAAGCGCTCTGTCCTGCTTCTCTAGTCTCAAGTTTTTCACCTATACAGTAAACGATCTGATAACCTAAAGATTGAAAGTAGTTAAACTTTTTTGCCATCTCTTCTTGAGACTCACCTAAGACATGGCGACGTTCAGAATGGCCAATAAGTATAGTTTTAACACCAAACTCTTTTAACTGTTCAACTCCGACTTCACCTGTAAAAGCACCGTTTTCAACATAATAAGCGTTTTGAGCACCTAAGGTTGCGCCCTGTCCAAAGTTATCCAGTGCAGTAAGTGGTGGAAACACCATCACTTCTGATTGTATTTTCTCAGAGCGTATAAAGTCATTTACCTCATCCATATAATCACGTGTCTGTCGGCGTGTCTTATTTGTTTTGAAGTTAGCGGCTACAATCACTCTTCTTCCTCACATACCAAAGGAGCAACACCCGGAAGTACCTTGCCCTCAAGTAGTTCAAGAGAAGCTCCACCACCCGTAGAGATAAAAGTCATCTCTTCATCTAGTCCTATGCGTTGCACAAGGTCAGCAGTATCACCACCACCGACAACTGTTGTCGCATAAGTATCAGCAATATAGTGCGCTGTCTTATTTGAGCCACGTGCAAATTTTTCCATCTCATATACGCCCATAGGACCATTCCATAAAATCGTCTGTGCATCGCCAAGTGCTTCACGGAAAAGTCTAACGGTTGCAGGTCCGATATCCAGACCCATCCAACCTTGAGGAATTTCTTGTGCTGTAGTGATCTTCGTTGCAGAGTCTGCTGAAAAAGTCTGAGCTGCGACAACATCAACTGGAAGGTATAGCTTTACACCAAGCTTTTTTGCTTCAGCCATAATGTGAAGTGCATCATCGATCAAGTCATCTTCAACTAAAGAGTTTCCAACATCATAACCTTGCGCCTTTAAAAAAGTAAAGGCCATTCCCCCACCGATGATCATCTTATCGACTTTTGGAAGAAGGTTGCTCAGTGCTTCTAGCTTACCAGAAACCTTTGACCCGCCTACTACAGATACAAATGGACGAACTGGACGCTTGATAAGCGCACCAAAGAACTTGATCTCTTTTTGCAGTAAGAAACCAGCAGCTTTATGTTTTTCATCAAAATGGTGCGTAATACCTTCTACTGAAGAGTGAGCACGGTGAGATACACCAAAAGCATCATTGATATAAATATCTGCCATATCTGCTAAAGCTTTTGAAAGTACCTCATCGTTTTTAGTTTCACCTTTTTCAAAACGAAGGTTTTCTAAAAGAACGATGTCACAACATTTCATATTGGCTACGACTGCTTTAGCATCTTCACCGATAACATCTTTGGTCAATATCACTTCACGCTGTAGAAGCTGATGCAATCTTCTTTGTACTGGAGCAAGAGAATACTTTTCAGAGAACTCACCCTTTGGACGTCCAAGATGTGAAGCCAAAATAATGGCACAGTCTTGATCTAAACAATAATTGATAGTTGAAACAGCTGAACGAATACGTCTATCATCTGTGATATTTCCATACTCATCCATTGGCACATTAAAGTCACAACGGATAAATACTTTTTTACCCTTGAAGTCCAAATCTTTAATCGAGTGAAGTTGCATTGATTTCCTTACTTAAAAAAATTATAAATTATTTAGAGATATGAAGTGCCATATCAACCAGACGTGAAGAGTAACCCCATTCATTGTCATACCATGAAAGCACTTTGACTAGGTTATTGTCAATCACTTGTATTGTGTCCATAACAACTACGGTGCTTAAGCTTTCACCTACAAAGTCTTGAGATACACGGTACTCTTCATCTACACCCAAGATACCTTTGTGTGAACCCTCGCTAGCATCTTTGAAAGCTGCTTGGATCATCTCTAATGTCACATCTTTGTTGAGTGTAACCGTCAAGTCGACCATAGATACATCTGCTGTCGGTACTCTGATCGCTTGGCCGTTTAGTTTGCCTGCAAGGTTTGGAAGTACTTTTGCAATCGCCTTTGCCGCACCTGTCGTTGTCGGTACTAGATTTGTTGCACCTGAACGACCTTTACGAGGGTCTTTTTTGTGTTTACCATCTAATATCGGTTGAGACGATGTGTAGGAGTGTATCGTTGTCATTAGACCATTTTTTATACCAAAGGCATCATCAAGTACTTTGGCAACTGGTGCTAGACCATTTGTCGTACATGAAGCATTTGACACGATAGTCTGACCTGCATACTCTTCTTCATTTGCTCCTAATACAAAGGTAGGCGTGTCATCTTTTGCCGGCGCAGAAAAAAGAACCTTTTTAATACCATTGTCTAAATAGGCTTGAACACTCTCTTGAGTAAGAAATGCCCCTGTACATTCAAGGACCATATCGGCACCTTCTGACGCAAAGTCTATTTTTGCAGGATCACGTTCAGATAAGATCTTAGCACGTGAGTTTCCTATACAAAGGTAACCATCTTCAACCTTAACATCATTGCGTGTGCCATGTACCGAATCATATTTTACATTATATTCAATCATATCATCTGTACCGCTTGCATTTACCGCCACTAGTTCAATATCATCTCTGTCTGCGATAATGCGTGCTACACAACGACCAATACGTCCCAATCCGTTAATTGCAATTTTTAATGCCATAGTCTATTACCTTGTAAATCCATAATATGGGGAAAATATAACGCGATTATACCTATTTTTAGTTATAATTTTAATAAATTATGGTGAAGATGAAAAAAGCAATCTTTGGCGGAAGCTTTGATCCCCCTCATAGTGGGCATTTGGATATCATCAAACAGGCATTAGCATCCTTGGATGTTGACAAAGTTATAGTGGTTCCAGCCTTTTTAAATCCATTTAAATCTAAATCTTATGCACCGGCAGACTTACGTCTTAAATGGTTACAGACCATGACAAAAGAGTTTGAAAATGTGGAAGTCAGTTCATTTGAAATTGACCAAAACAGAGCTGTTGCATCTATTGAAACTGTTAATCATCTTACAGATAATAGTGATACTATCTATTTGATTATTGGTGCAGATAATCTTCAAAGTCTTCCACAATGGAAAAACTTTGAAGACTTAGATAAGAAAGTAAACTGGGTCGTGGCAACGCGAGATGGAATCAATATTCCCCCACAATACATACGATTAGATGTAGATCAAAATGTTTCCGCTACACAATTAAGACAAAGTGTCAATGAAGCTTATCTCGATAAGAGTATTGCAGACGAAATAATCACCTACTATAAGGATATAGACAATGGATAAACGTATAGAAAAAATTTCTAGCATATTAGATGAAAACAAGGCAGAGAACATTGAGGTTTTTGACCTTAGAGGTAAAGATTATTTTGTTGATCAAGTAGTAATAGCATCTTCACTTAATGCTCGTCATACTGAAGCACTTTTAAACTACCTAAAAAATGGTCTTAAACCAGATGAAAAGTTCTTAGGTGTGGATATCAGTGATGAATGGATTGTTGCTGATCTAGGAGATATCTTAATTCATATTATGACACCAGAATACAGAGTTAAATACAATATGGAAGAGTTTTTAGGTGAAGTATCTTCACTAAGAGAAGAAGACTAAGCGTTTTAGAAAGTCTTTTCAAACTTTCTTTAACAGTTAAAAAAGATGCAAAGAGCCTCTTATATCATTCGCCAAAACGTGAAGTAGTTCACGTTTATGTCAGCGAACTTACATACTATCTTTTACAGTAATTCCCAGTAAAGACATACCCGTTTTAATAGACAGTGCCACGACTAAGAAGAGCTTTAAAAGTTTTGCTTCATTATCTGAACCTATAACCTTATGGTCATAATAGAACTTATGATAGGTTGATGCCAATCCTTTTAAATAGTCTGTTAGTTTTTGGACCTGACGTGAGTTAAAGGCGTCTTCAACCACTTCATTTAAAAGCATCGCTTCAAAGAGTAAATTGTCCGCATCGTCGCCAAGACCCTTGAGTGAAACAGCCATGATCTCTTCACGCTTAAGTTCAGACTTAGACAAGAGTGTCTGAATACGAGCATGTGCATAATTCACATAGAACACAGGGTTTGAGCTGTCTGTCTTTTGAAGGTCTACAAGGTCAAACTCTAAAGAAGTATCTGACTTCTTAGAAGCAAACATAAAACGAAGTGCATCTGAACCTATCTCTTCAACAACATCATTCATACCGATAACAGTACCCGCGCGTTTACTCATCTTATAAGGTTCACCATCTTTAAGAAGTGAGACCATCTGAGTTAACTGAATATCTAAGTTTGTATCGTCATGTCCTAAGAAGTTTAGAGATGCTTTCACACGTGCCATATAACCGTGATGGTCTGCACCCCAGATATTGATACGCTGATCATAATCTCTTTCAAACTTTTGATTATGATAAATGATGTCACCGGCAAGGTAAGTAGGACGTCCATCTTCTCTTACGATGACACGATCTTTCTCATCTTCTTTTTCTGAGGACTTTAGCCACTTTTTACCATCTATATCCGCAACACCGCCAGAAGCCTGAAGCTTGTCCATCACTCTATCCCAGTCACTGTATAAACCAGCTTCTGAAACGAAAGTATCAAAATGAACATTAATAGCATCAAGGTCTTTAACGATCATCTTAAGTACTTCATCTTTCGCCCAAAGTGCGACGTCTTTGATCTTCTCAGCATCATTAAACACTTCTTTACCATAAGTGTCTGCAGCAATCTTTGCCAGTTCACTAAGGTATTCACCACGATAATAGTTTTCAGGGTATTCAACCTTGTTGCCAAGAATGTTAGCCTGTCCTTCAAGCATCAAAGAGGTCCCAAGAAGATCTATCTGATTACCTGCATCATTGACATAATATTCAGCTGTAATCTTGTGACCTAAATGACGACCAAGACGTAAGAGTGTATCTCCATATACTGCACCACGTGCATGGCCGATATGAAGTGGACCTGTCGGGTTTGCTGAAACAAATTCGAGTAAGATTTTACTTGACTCTGTTCCCTTTGCAAAGTCTTCTTGATTATCAAGTGCCCATGAAGCATACTCATCTAAGAAGTCTTCACTCAACTTAAAATTCAAATATCCCTTAACGGCTTCAACATTGGCAAACATCTCATTTTCTGAAAATGTGTCAACAAGCTCAGCTGCGATAACCATAGGAGATTTTTTGAGTTCTTTAGCCATAGCAAAGGCAATAGGAGTAGCAAAATGACCAAATGAACGATCACGAGGTTTTTCTAAAACAATTTCACGTTGGATGCTGCTAGAAAGCAGTGCGAGTACACGCTGCTTCAAGACTAAGCTTGTTTTGTAGTTTCAGAAGGTGTAGACGTTTCTTCTGTAGATTCAGTTTTTTCAACTTTTTTTGTGTCATCAGATGCTACTGTTGTAGGCTCATCTTCTTTCATCTCTGATTTGAAATCTTTAATTCCCTTACCGATACCTTTTGCAAGATCAGGGATTTTTTTAGCACCAAAAAGTAGTACAACAATTCCAAAAATTAATAATAGTTCCATTCCACTAGGCATACCCATGGTTTTTCCTTTTAAAAAAATAATCTTGTATTTTAGCTCTTTGTTGCTGTATAAATACTTATTAGTATTTCTTTATTCATATTCGTATCGATTAGTAATACTTCTCGATCATTGTCTAGGCGTTTTCTTCCCAGGCAAGAATAAACTCATTGATTTGAATTGATGGCATTTTAAGGCGTGATGATTGAGCAATAAAAATCATCTGCTGTGCCGCTACATCTAAGTCGTCGTTGATAACAAGGTAATCATACTCACTAATACGTTGTACTTCACGTGTAGCCATCTCAATACGTCCATCAATCACACTTTGTTCATCAGTACCACGAGAAGTCAATCTATGCTTTAACTCCTTCAAAGAAGGCGTAGTGACAAATACAGATGTAGTAATATCGCCAAGACGATTTTGAACTGCGTCATGCCCTTGTACATCAATATCAAAGATCACTATCTTTCCTTGTCTAAGCGCTTCTTTCACAGGTTTTATCGAGGTACCGTAATAATTACCATGTACTAGAGCATATTCAAGAAAATGCTCTTCTTCAATGTCTTTTTTAAACTCATCTTGATTTACGAAATGATAATGGACACCTTCGACTTCACCTTCACGCATAGGACGTGTTGTTGTCGAAATCGAAAAATAAAATTCGCCTATTTTATCTTCTATCTTTTTGATTAAAGAACTTTTACCTGCTCCACTTGGTCCTGAAAGAACTAAAATTGCACCATTTTGATTCATTGAATGTCTTAACCCTTCTCATTAAACGAAATATTTATTGTCATATCCATGCCACTTAAAGCTTCTTTTACATTACCATCTTTTAAAGTAGCAATCAATTTTTCTAAAGCAGCAATACTCTCATCGCTACTATCGTTCAACGTAATATTTGCAGGTTTAGTATCATCTTCGACTGCTATCTCATCTACAAAGGCATCTATCTCATCTAATTCAGGATGTTCATTCTCGTCTAAATCATTTTCACCCAGAGCTTCACTTAAGGCTTCTTCATTTAATGATGCAAATTCGCTCTGTCCAACACTAAACTCAATCTCTTCTTCATCTTCTTCTAGACCTGACTCAAGCTCTTTGATCTCTTCGTCAAACTCTGTTTCTTCATCAGGTGTTTCTTCTTCTGCAACAGCTTCACCAAGAGCCATTTTTAAATCATTTACATTGATAGAATCAAACTCGTCATCCATTAACGTCATCGTTTCATCAACTTCACCTGCAAGATCATCTTCATCTAAATCATCTAAGGCTTCTTGTATCTCTTCATTTAATGCACTTAAATCAACTTCTTCAAGTTCATCCTCAATTGATTCTTCTGCAGCTTCTGCCTCAGCGATCATCTCTTCTACTTCAGAGCTCCCTTCTTCAGCTTCAGTAACTGCTTCTTCTTCATTTTGAATCTCTTCTAAAAGTTCATCTAAACTTTCTTCAGCTTCAGTATTAGATTCTAATTCTTCTTCGCCAAGTTCGTCTTCAAGCTCTGCTAAAAGTTCATCAAGGTTTTCATCTGCTTCAGCTGCTGGTTCTACTTCACCAGCATCGTCTTCTAGTTCGTCAAGAAGTTCATCTAAATTATCTTCTTCACTAACTTCCATCACTTCTTCGTCGTCTTCGTCTTCAAGCCCTGCTAGAAGTTCATCAAGGTTTTCATCTGCTTCAGCTGCTGGTTCTACTTCACCAGTATCATCTTCTAGTTCGTCAAGAAGTTCATCTAAATTATCTTCTTCACTAACTTCCATCACTTCTTCGTCAACTTCGTCTTCAAGCCCTGCTAGAAGTTCAT
>JBFFDB010000030.1:0-8812 GCA_041559595.1 Sulfurimonadaceae bacterium | reverse complement strand
TGTAAGTTGTGAGTTAAGCTACCGCTTAAATGGAAAAGAGATAATCTCTAATGGAAGTGGAAATGGACCTATTGATGCATGTAAACATGCTATCGAGCAAGAATACCCACACACCTTTACCTTAACAGATTATACTCAGCATACACACGGTGAAAAATCATCAGCTGAGTCAATCTCCTATATTCAGGTTCAGACCCAAAGCCATGATACATTTTATGGTGTTGGTGCGGATACTAATATTTCTATTGCCTCGGTAAAAGCTATCTTTTCAGCGCTTAACCGTGCTTTTACAGCCTAAAGGGCTGTACTTACTTTCTAGTCTGTATCAATATTCGTTTACTTGTGTAAAAGCTGTATAAAACTCTTAATATAGTCTTGATTTAATTCACCCGTCATCTGATCTTTCATCAGTGTGAGTGCCTCAAAACTGCTATAGCTATCACGGAATGTTCTATCTGTAGTCAATGCATCAAATGCATCACAAATACCAATAATCTGGGCCATTTTCGGGATATCATGTCTTTTCAGACCTTTAGGATAGCCTGAGCCATCAAATTTTTCATGATGATATAAAATGGCATCCAATATATGTTTGTCAGATATATAATTAGCAGCCATGTCTTTACTTAGGGATGAATGCTCTCGAATTGTCTCAAATTCTTCAGGGTTAAGCCCACTCTCTTTATCTAAAATCGTCTTATCAATCTGAAGCTTTCCTATATCATGTAACAGGGCAGCCATTGCCAGTTTCTGTAGATCAGAACGCTGAAAACCTATTTTATGTCCTAAAAATATGGAAAGGATACAGACATTAACACTGTGATATTCAATCTGATACTTAGGTGGCATCATCTCTAAAAATTCGGGAAGTAGTTTATCTTTTGATAATATCAACCGCAAGGTGATGTCAATGAATGTTTCTAAAGAATTAAGCGGAAGCTTTGTATAACTTTTTGCATTAAAGAAAAGATATCCAAGGTCACACATACTTTTATAAACATGATGCAGTTGTTCTTTGACTTCGCCATACTTCTTGATTTGTACATCTAAGTTATTGATATCTTCAATAGCTTTGTCAATTGCCGACCTTTCAGCGTCAAGTGAAAGCATCAATTCACAATAGTCTTTGTACTTGTTTAGCTCAGACTCATGAACATAAAGTTCTTTATTATGTTTAATCTTCTCAAAAAGAGTTTCTGTTATTAAAGTGCCTTGTTCAATGATGATGACATATCCATTAAACCGCTTAATATAACAGTCGAATGCTACTGTACTGTCAATATGTAATATGTCTACGCTAAAAGATGTGTAGGCAGTGTTAAGTTCTTTCTTGATAACTTTTTGCATGTTCTATTCTAACTTTACTTAATATGAATAAGTATACAACAACGCAACTTATTCAAAATATATATTCTGTCATCTCACAAAAATTTTAAAACAACAACTCTTCATTTGCATCTTGGGTATTCTGTACCTGTGGTGGCTTAGAAATATCAGTAAAATACTCTTTTTGACCACTTATAATCGTACTTATCATTCCCTCAGGCTCTTCAAACTTTCGCTTAGTTTCAGGATGTGTCTTTAGTACTTTTCTGTAATACGATCCAAAAACTGGAGCTGCAATTCGTCCGCCTTGCTCTCCTTTGGCCATTGGCACATTATTATCATTTCCATACCATATGACTGTTTGTATCTCAGGAGAAAAACCACAGAACCATGCATCTATCCCCTTATTTGTTGTTCCGGTTTTTCCGGCAAGCTCTATCCCTCTAGCACGAGCTTTACGGCCTGTTCCCTTGCGTACAACATCTTTCATAATATCAACCATGATGTAAGCTTGTTGGGGTGTAGTCAACACCTCTTTTTTATTCTCATACCTTACTTCCTCACCATAAGAATTCTGTACACTTCGAATCAAGATAGGCTCTACTTGAGTTCCTCCATTAGAAAGAACCGTATAATATTTACTAAAGTCCAAAGGCGAGACAGTGATACTTCCAAGGGCCAGCGATAAATCTGGTGGAAGGTTTTCTATATTGTACTTGCTTAAGGCGCGTCGCATCGTAGTAAGTCCAATATCTGTTACAAGGTTGATCGTCGCAAGGTTTCTAGAATGTATTAATGCTTCTCTAAATGTAATAAAACCTTTATAATCTTTCTCATAATTTTTAGGCTTCCACTTTTTATCTTCCCCGTCAAGTTCATAATCATAGGTTCGTGCGATATCAACAAGCTGTGAAGCACCAGAGTATCCATGATCTACAGCTACTTGATATATTAATGGCTTAAAAGCAGACCCGGGCTGTCTTATCCCCTGTGTAGCACGATTATACTGGCTTAGCTTATAATCAACACCACCTACTAGTGCAAGAATATCACCGCTGCTTGGCTCCATTGACACAAGGGCACCATTAAACTGTTCTATAGAACTTTGGTTAAAGTCCTCTGTAGCAATGGCTCTTTCTATACTCTTGTCATATCCATCTTTAAGCGCCTCTCTAGCAGACTCTTGCATACGAATATCAATCGTCGTCATTATCTTATAGCCACCGCCACGGATATTTTTAAACTCACCATTTAGCTGTCTAAAGACTTCATCAACGACATAAGGTGCTTTGTTTTGAGTCAAGGTGTCATTAAAGACCTCAGGGTTTTCCGCTAAAGCTGTTGTATATGCATCATCATCTATCCATCCGAGTTGATGCATACGAGTTACAACCCTATTTCCACGACCAATGGCCTGCTCATACCGTTTAGTAGGAAGATAATACGAGGGCGCTTTTGGAAGACCAACTAAAATCGCAATCTCTTTAAGACTTAAATCATCTAAATCTTTATGAAAGTATCCACTTGCTGCTGTTTTGATTCCATAATAACCATGTCCATAATAGATCTGATTCAGATATCTTTCTAAGATCTCTTCTTTCGTCAGTTCAGACTCTATTTTTAAGGCAAAAAGCAACTCTTTAAATTTACGTGAAAACTTTTTTTCACGTGTTAGAAGAGTGTTTTTCACCAACTGCTGGGTAATAGTGGAAGCGCCTTCTACAAGTTTACGTGCTTTTACATCTTTTATAATCGCACGAATAATAGCGTCTATATTTACACCTGAATGTTCAAAAAACATTGTATCTTCGATAGCGAGAAGGGCTTCAATCACCTTGGGTGGTATATCTTCAAAATGAACAAAATAACGATGTTCTTTATCAAATATATTAGCAATCTTATCACCGTTTCTATCGTATATTTCAGTTGTCAGACTTGGGTTATACTCAATAAGTGCATTCACTTCAAACTTGATCTGATTGTAATAATAGACAATATAACCCAGAGTTAAAAAGCCAACTACACTCATAACAATAAAAATCTTTTTAATCATTCAACTTCTTTCTATACTCTAAATTCTCTATTTGAAAAGTTAGATGAGATGAGTACTCGCGTGTACTCTTCTTGTGGTCTATTCACTACTTGTTCAAGTGAACCATGCTCAATAACTTTTCCATTTTTAATCACACAGATGTCTTCACACAAAGACTCTGCACTTTTCATATCATGTGTTACAAACAACATCTTAAAACCAAGTTTTTCTTGCAGACTTTTTAACAGTTCTATAATAACTTCTCTATTGTGTGGATCAAGCGCGGTTGTCGGTTCATCCAATAAAAGAAGCTTTGGCTTTGAACTTAAGGCCATCGCTATAATAACACGCTGAAGCTGTCCACCTGAGAGCTCTGGAGCAAATCGCTCACTCAGCTCATACGAAAGCCCCACCTGTTCAAATAGCTCTTTCATTAGAGTAGCCGGAGCAAAGAACTGCTTTTTAATCTTTGTTAGAGGAGACAATGCTGTAAAAGGATTTTGCGGAACAAAGGCTAAACTTTCTCCATTGACAAGAGTGAAAGGTGAACTGATATCAAGTTCACATTTCATGCTATCGGGCAACATCCCTAGCAAAGCTTTCAATGTCAATGACTTTCCACTACCACTTTGTCCAACCAAAGCCAAAGACTGATTAATATCAAAAGAGATGTCTACAAGCGTATTGTTCTCATACTGTATATGCAGTTTCTCTATTTTCATTAAGATCTCATCGCGATTAAAATTATCTTATTTTATCTAACTTTTCTTTAATACGCTTGCAGACCCTAATCAACTCTGCCTCATCCACGCCTAGACGCGCAATCAGACGGATAATAGCTGTATCAACTGTCGGCTGTCTGATAGCACCGACGAGGTAGTTTTCTTCTATTAGCTCAGACTGGATCTGCATTACTTTTCTGTTATCAGCTATAGGAACAGGCACGATAAGACCATCGACTTTGATGCCTAGATGTGTCTGTACTATCTCTTGATATTGTTTGATCTTCTCATTTAAACTTTGAGCATTTCTTAAAATGTACTCAAGTGAAACCTCTCCCAAAGCAGTATCAAACAAAGAAGGAGCAGTCGCGTAAATGATAGGTTTTGCTCTATTGATAAGATAATCAATAATATGCTCACTTGCTAAGATATAGGCACCAAAACTTCCATATGCCTTGCCAAGTGTTCCCATCTTAATATAATTGTCTTTTACTCTAATGTCATAATAATCAAGAATACCCATCAACTTCTTTCCAATAACACCGGATGAATGCGCCTCATCAAGAATAAGCAAGGCATCATACTTATCCGCTAAATGAATAATATCAATATTAAGTAAATCAGCATCCATAGAGTAAATACCCTCAACAGCAATCAACTTGCGTTTTGCCGAAGAATTTTGAAGCATCTTTTCTAAAACTTCTGCATCATTATGTTTAAAATAGCTCACTCTACCATCATTCAGTTTGGTTGCCATTACACCTGAAGCATGGTACTTCTCATCCATAAAAAGCTCATCACCCTTACGCACCAAGGACTCGATAAGTGCGATATTGGCATTGAATCCAGAACCTAATACAACGCCAGCTTCAAAACTATTTGCCTCGCATAGTGCCTTTTCAAAAGAAGCATGAATAGGATGATATCCATTAACCAGCATTGAAGCCTTGGACGCATGTGACTCATAAGAAGAGACTCTCTTATAAGCCTCTTCCATCAGTTCTTTTTTCTCAGCCAATCCAAGATAATCATTTGACGCCAAATCCAAAAGATTTTCATCAAAAAGTTTACGCTCTCTATAGCGGCCTGATCGTTTTAATGCGGCTAACTCTTTTTCATAATACATTTATTTATATCCAAGGTAGAAGTTTTTCAACACTCAATCCCATTGCACAGGATTCATAGCCTTTTACTTCTTCAATATAAGTCTTACAAAACCCTTCAACCATGCATCCACCTGCCTTGCCTTCCCATTTTCCTGATTCTAGATAAGCTTCTAAGTCATCTGCATCAAAAGGTTTAAAGATGTAATCAGTCGTTGATATATCGATCAATTCCAATTTCTTACTTTTGTATATCATGCACGAAACAATTGAGGTAATACTTCCACTTTGTGTCAGTAAGATTCTTCTGGCATCATCTCTATCTTTTGCCTTACGCAATATCTTATTATCAGTAGTGACAACACTATCTGCACAAAGAAGAGGAAGTTCCTTGTAGTCATAGGTTTTTAATGCTGCATGGAACTTTCCAAGCGTGGCCTGGTAAACAAAGTTTTTAGGAGATGTCGCGATGATTTGTTCTTCATCATACTCAACAGGTGATTGTATAAAACTAACACCTGCACGTGAAAGAAGTAGTGCTCTGCTTGAAGACTGAGAGCAGAGTCGTAATTGTTCATTTGTCATAGGTAATTATACCTATATCTGCTAAATTTATCGGATTAAGAAGCGCTACGAAGTAATACACCTAGCATTATTTCAACTGCACCCAAAATAATATTTACTGGCATCAAATAGTTAAAGATGATTTCAAGTGCTTCTTTACAACGTGTACACTCTTTAACATGACTACAGCTGTTAAAGTTTTTACTTGCCTTTAGGTTTATCCATGCCATTAAAGCCATATTCATTGCCATAACAGTCCAAATGCCACCTTTTGTATGAATCATCTTATACAAACCTACCGCCTCATTAGACAAGATAAATCCATCTTCGTCATAAGCATTTGCTTTGTAGCCAAAAGCCATAATAATTGCAGTAATAAAAAGCAATACAATAAATGGCGTCATCAACTTGAAAAAACGCGTATAACGCTGTGTCTCATAAATAAATTCTTCTGGCTGGCTTAAGCTTCTTAGTGGTTTAACACGACCATACCGTGCAGCGATCATTCCACCTACCCAAATAACTGAAGATAGAACATGCAAAAATATAATTTGATTTGGAAAGGTACTCATTAGAAAAAAGACTGTGTCTTGCATTGAAAATCCCTTGAACAACTATAAATATGCACGATACTAACGCAGTAATTCTTAATACTATATTATAATTTTTTATATTAAGTTTTGAGCGCAAAAATTCAAAGAAGCTTGTTAAGATAAGTAATTTTTATAGTAGAGGGAACTTCCCTCGGAGTGTGAGGGAAGAAGAAAAAGATTAGTGTGAGTAGCGAAGAACAACACCAAGGTAAATAGCGACAAGACCTAAAACGATATTGATAGGAACAAGATATTGTCCAATGATACCTAGTTTACTTTGTGCACCTGCTAAGTCATCAGCATTAAGTAGTTTTTCTGCCTTCTTACGCAGAACCATCATTACGCCTAAGTTCATTGCCATGAGCATCCACAACACTTCTTTAATATGTACTAAGTTATATAAGTGCATTGCTGCTTCATCAATAACTTTCCCTGTTGCATCTACTGCTGCATTACGAAAGTCCCAACCTACTGCCATTAAAACTGCAGTTACGATTAAAACAATTACAAATGGCCATACGATAGTAAACAGGCGTTTAAGTGCATGTGCGATACGTTCCAATCTGATAAGTGGGTCTTCCACATGTACAAAAGATTGATGTGCTGCATAACGCATTGCTACCATTCCACCAACCCAGATCACTGCTGAGATCACGTGCATAAATACTATAAGTTCAGTATTTGCCCAAAAAAACTCTACCATTGCTGCTTTCATTAACTAAGTACCTCTTTTATATAAGCTATAGATGCTGCTTTAGCATCTTCAAGTTTAGACGGGTCTTTTCCACCTGCTTGTGCAAAGTCAGGACGACCACCGCCGCCTCCGCCAAGAATTGGAGCGATCTGCTTGATCCAGTCCCCTGCTTTAGCATTAGCGTCTTTGACACCGGCTGCGAGGAGAACTTTATCACCTTTAACTTGAAACAACATTGCACATAAAGATTGGTTTTCATTCTTAAGCTCATCTATACGTGTTTTAACGTCACCGCTCTTAATCTCTTCGACAATAACCGTTACACCATTGATAGATTCAGAACCTAAATCTTCTTTCGAAGCAGACATAGCATCTTGTACTTCAGACTTCAATGTTTTAATCTGCTCTTTTAGTTTACTAACGCCAAGAACAACATCACGGTTCTTAACCTCTTCTTCCACTTGAAGAAGGACTTTACGTTGTTCTTTAAAAAGGTTATAGGCTGCATTTCCACATACTGCTTCGATACGACGAACACCAGCAGAAACACCAGACTCTTTAGTGATAACAAAGGTACCGATTGAAGCGGTGTTATCAACGTGTGTACCACCACACAGCTCAACTGATGCATCTCCAAAGCTAACCACACGCACCTTGTCTCCGTACTTCTCACCAAACTGAGCCTTGGCTCCAGAATTTTTAGCCTCGTCAATACTCATCTCTTTAGTCTGACCAGCAATTCCTCTAAGGATTTGATAGTTCACTTGTTCTTCGACCTCAGCGATCTCTGAAGCTGTCATCGCCTTTGGATGAGAGAAGTCAAAACGTAGACGAACAGCATCATTAAGTGAACCTGCTTGAGAAACATGTTCACCAAGAATATCATAAAGAGCCGCATGTAACAGGTGCGTTGCCGAATGATGTTTTTCAACTTCAGCACGATTAATATCCACTACTGCTTTTACTTGAGTACCTGTGCTCAGCGTCTCTTTCACCTCAACATGAGAAAGGTTAAGATCAAAGAACTTACGTGTATCAGTTACCGTTGCATAGTTTGCAATTTGACCCTTATCACCTACTTGCCCACCACTTTCTGCATAAAAAGGAGTTTTATCAAGAAGCACCCAACCTGTATGTAAGCTATGAAGTTCATCAACGATTTTAAAATCTTCACTTAAGAGTGCTAAAACCTTCGCTTCATTGGCTGAGCTCTCATAACCAGTAAACTCATTTTTACCAAATTTTTCAAGAAGTGCTTTGAAGTCACCCTCGTTTGCTGCATCTCCTGAGCCTTTCCATGCTGCTTTTGCACGGGTTCTTTGCTCTAGCATCAACTCATCAAACTTTGCCGAATCAAGTTTAAGGTTTTCACCTTTAAGCATATCTTCCGTAAGGTCTAACGGGAACCCAAAGGTATCATATAGCTTAAATGCAACCTCTCCTGAGAAAGTTTCTTTAGTATTTTTCAACTCTTCATTAAAAAGCTCAATACCTGAGGCAATCGTTTTAAAGAAACGTTCTTCTTCAAGTTGAACCTGAGTCTTAACTGTTTCTGCTTTTTGCGCAAGGTAAGGATAAACATCTTTCATCTGCTCGACTAATGTATCAACGATTTTGTACATAAATGCTTCACGCAGACCTAAAAGGTACCCATGACGAACTGCACGACGTAAAATACGGCGAAGGACATAACCACGTCCCTCATTTGAGAAGTTGATGTCTTGAGACAGTAAAAATACTGCTGTACGGATGTGATCTGCGATAACACGGTAAGAAGC
>JBFFDB010000029.1:0-9021 GCA_041559595.1 Sulfurimonadaceae bacterium | reverse complement strand
GCAGAAAAAAAAGTGATTTACCTGAATGGAGAAGAAACATCCTATGCGATTGACAAAATCTGGTCATTGAGTGATAGTGAACATATATCATCTTATAAGACGCAGATATTGATTGAAGCACCAAAGCAGTTTTCACAGCTGTACAAGATCGAGTTTAAATAATTTAGTAAAAAAAGGATAATCATGTTAAAAGATTTAGAACGTAAATATATATTACCTACGTACGGAAGAAACTATACAAATTTCGTAAGTGGAAAAAATGCTGTATTAAAAGATGATACGGGTAAAGAGTTTATAGACTTCACCTCTGGTATAGGGGTAGTTAGTGTTGGCCATGCAAATGAAAAAGTAGCACAGGCTATTTGCACCCAGGTAAATAATATCACGCATATTTCGAACCTGTATGTTATTGAACCACAGGTTAAATGTGCTGAGCGTATTGTGAAGCAAAGTGGTTATGATATGCAGTGTTTCTTTGCAAATTCTGGAGCTGAAGCAAATGAGGGCGCTATAAAAATTGCACGTAAATATGGTGAAAAAGATGGTGAGATTAAACGTTATAAAATCATAACACTTGATAAATCTTTTCATGGACGTACTATTACTGCATTAAAGGCAACAGGCCAAGAAGCAATGCATAATTATTTTGGTCCATTTCCTGATGGGTTTACTTACGCAGCAGACTTAGATGCAATTGAGGGTATGTTAGATGACCATACGGTTGCTGTTATGATAGAACTTGTTCAAGGCGAGGGCGGTGTTCAGCCTTTAGATAAACAAAAGGTGCAAGCTCTTGCTAAGTTATTGAAGCAAAAAGATATTTTATTGATGGTCGATGAAGTTCAAACAGGTGTATACAGAACAGGTGAATTTTTAGCATCTAATCTATATGAGATAGAACCTGATGTCATTACGCTTGCTAAAGGACTTGGTGGAGGTGTGCCAATTGGTGTTGTAATGACATCGTTAAAAGACATCTTATCTGCGGGAGAGCATGGTTCTACATTTGGAGGAAACTATCTTTCAACGGCTTCAGCTAATGCTGTCCTTGATATTTTAGAAGAAGAAAAAAATTCTGGTGAGCTTGATAGAATTTTCATTAAGTTTGAACAATATTTAGAAGAGTTGTTTAACAAGTATCAAAATCTGTTTACAAAAAGTGTAGGCTTTGGGTTGATGAGAGGTCTACGTGTTAAAGATGCTGATACCTTAGCTAGTATTATTGTTAGTGCACACGAAAAAGGTGTGCTAGTACTTAAAGCAGGGCGAAATACACTACGTTTCTTACCACCACTGACGATTAGTGATGAAGAGATGATAGAGGGGTTTAAACGTTTAGATGAAGCACTTTCTTCTTTGTAGTCTATTCGTTTCAATTCTAAGTGCACAAGACTTAGACTCTTATCTTTCAACGCTCAAACAAAAAGAGTTTTCATATGATTATGAAAAGTCTTTATTAGAGAAAAAAAAGCTTAGAGACTCATGGATACAGCCTTTACAGTTACGTTATACGATATCTAAGAGTAATCCATACAACGAACGAGGCTCATCTGAGCAAAAGACACAAAATGCTGCTATTGTCATGGATCAGCCGATTTTTAGAAGTGGCGGTATCTATTTTGGGATTAAGTTCGCTGATGCCTCATATATGTATAACAAGTACAGTCTTGACGTGGCTAAACGAAAATTGATCAAAGAAGTAATAGAAGTACTTATACAGATAAAACAGAGTGAACTACGTGTTATTAGACAAGAACTTCAAATTGATAATGCGCGAATCTCTCTGGAACAAAAGAAAGAACAATATTTAAATGGTCAATTAGATTCTGGTTTTTTAACCAGTGCGATTATTGATAAAAACAGAGCGATACAGGCACTTTTTGATATACAAACGAATGAAGAGAAATTGATCTCGAAGTTTCACACCTTAAGTGACTTAGATTACAAGGATGCGACTATTCCTCACCTAAGACTTATAGACTCACAAGAGTTTTTAGACAAGAACATAGATACAAAACAGCTTCAAAGTCAAAGTGAGAGAGAACGTTATCAAAAAAATGTAACAATAGCCAAGTACCTGCCTAGTGTGAGTTTTACAGCAGGATATAATTGGGATAAGCTGGAAAACCCAAGTTTTGGTGGTAACCCTTTTCCTAGTCCTCCTGAAACTCAGTATTATAATTATGGTTTAAAGGTAACCATGCCTTTAGATTTCAATACGTTCAGAGATGTTGAGTCAAATCGTGTGCAATACTTGAAGTCTTTAGTCCTTATTGATGATAAGAAGCGTGAATTACATGCCTTGTATGAACAGGTTAGACAGAACCTAAACAATATTGATAAGAAAATAGTGCTTTCACAAGAAAATAGAGATTTATATCAAAAACTCTTAGATGACACCAAGGCATTATATACAGCTGGGTACAAGACGGAATATGATGTTAAAAATCTAGAGAACTCTTTAGAAATTGAAGAAGTCGATCAAAATGTGCTCAAGTTGGATAAGCAACTTGAGCTTTTAAATTTATATGAAAAGTTGATAAATAATGAAGAAGTTTAGTGATTATATGTATGATTGGCTTTATGGTAATCAGGGATATTATTCAAAATACAAAGAGATTGGTAAAGAGGGTGACTTTTATACTTCAGTTTCATCTTCTAAGTTCTTTGGTGGATCGATAGCCAAACACATTATCTCTGTTATTGATGAAGGCTTTTTACCGCGGGATACAACGATATGTGAGATTGGTGCCCATAAGGGTTACCTATTAGCTGATATTGTTCAGTTTATCTATACTCTTCGTCCAGAGCTTCTTGAGACACTTTCGTTTGCTATTGTAGAAAGATTTGATTTTTTACAAGCTGAACAGAGAAAGTATTTTCAAGAATCCTTTGGAGATGCGGTCTCCTTGCATCAGGTCAAGTCTTTAAAAGAGTTAGACTTACCTAATGCTTTTTTTATCGCAAATGAAATCTTTGATGCCTTTTCATGTGAACTTATTCATGACAATAAGATCGGTGCTTATAAAGATGGAAAAATCGTCTTTGAGCAAGAGGATGCATGGGTAAGTGAAAAGGCTGCAAAGTATCATAAAGATAGAGGCGAGATCGCCGTGGGGTATGAAGAATTTGCTTTAGAGATGAAAGGTGCAGCAAAGACCTTTGAGTTTATGACCTATGATTATGGAGAGATGCAAGCACGCCCAGATTTTTCTATACGTGTGTATAAAGATCATGAAGTATTTCCACTTTTTGATGAGAGTTTAATTCTTGATAAGGTATTTTCTGTTTCAGATATTACTTATGATGTTTGCTTTGAGCATTTAAAAGATGCATATGAAGAAGCTGGCATTAAAATGTGTGACTTTAAAACACAAGCGTTAGCCCTTGTAGATATGGGACTATTAGAGCTTTTAGAAATGCTCAAAGACAAGGGTGGTGAAGAGATGTATCTGCATGAAGTAGAACGTGCGAAACAGCTTATCCTGCCAGCCTTTTTAGGTGAACGCTTTAAGATGATACGTTTTCGTCACGATTAAAATACAGTAAAATATAAAAAGGAAAAAAATGACAATTATAGTAAACGGTGAGACAAAAGAATATAACAGCGAATTAACACTTCTAGAGATGATGAAAGACCTTGATATTGTAGACAAGGTAATGGCAGCTGCTGTTAATATGAATATTGTAAAACAAGATATTTGGGGAAGCCATACCTTGAATGATGGTGACAAGGTAGAGCTATTAGACTTTGTTGGTGGTGGTTGATTATTTAAGAGTCTCTATAGCAACGACGGCTATAGCGTAATCTCCATCATGCGTGATGGAAAGTGAAGTGTCTGTTATATTATAGCGCTTTATTAGTTCTTCATTAAGTTGAATCTGTGGAGCACCCTTAGATGTTTTTGAAATAAGAATATCATGAAATCCACACTCTTTTCCAATCCCCGTACCTAAGGCCTTAGATATGGCTTCTTTTGCAGCCCAAAATCCAGCAGCAGTTTTATAGTTTTTAATGAGATTGATCTCTTCTTGGCAGAGAAAACGTTGAAGGAATTTGTCTCCAAAGCGCTCAAGCGAATGCTTGATACGCTCAAGTCTAACGAGGTCAATACCTATCATTAGACTCTATTGAACAACAAATTCTGTGAAGTAAACATTTCTAATGTTACCATCACGAAGGCGAAGGTTAAGTTGATTGACAATTTGCTCTTTTAGCTTGTCTTTACCCTTAGCTGTCGAGATCTCTTCAAGTGTTTTTGATGAAAGCATACGAATAACTACATCACGTACAACAGCTGTCTTGCTTTCAAGTTCAGCAGCTAATTCTTCACCATCAAGCTCAAGGTTCATCTGAACCTTTAAATAACGACGACCGCTGTCACTTAAAAGGTTTACTGTAAATGTGTCTAGTGGAAACATTGGACCAACTTCCATAGAATCCATAGACTTCATTGGCTTTTCTTTAGCAGATGGTGAACTGTTATTACCACGTGGTTCTTCGTCTTCTCCACCTGCAAGCATTGCAACAACAACACCAACGATAAGTAAAACAAAGACAAGTGCAACAATAATAACAATTAAAATCGTATTACTTGATTTTTTCTCGCCACCGTTTTCTTGAGAGTCTTGACCTTCTGTCTCTTCTTCAGCCATTTAAATGCTCCTGTGCATAAAATTTATCTTTATTATAGCGAAGCCTAGTAATTTGTAAAGAGTATAGGGACATCTTCAGAGAGTATTCTTTATTATTTCGTTACAATTTGGCAATTTATATTTGGAGAGATTGATGATTGAAAGTTTTTTTACCGCGATAGGCTCACCCCTAGTAAATAGCTTTCGTATGCTTAATGGTTTAGGCGCTTTTCTTCTTTTTCAAATACGTGTCTTTCCTCTTTTGTTTACGACGCTTTCTCGTATGACATTATTACTCAAGCAAATCGAGCTTATTGGTGTAGGCACTATTGGTGTTGTGACCTTAACCGGTCTGTTTACTGGTATGGTAGAAGCGATACAACTTTATAATGGCTTTCATGATTTTGGTGTTGAAAGTTTTATGGGATATACCATCTTTGTTTCTATCACCAAAGAACTTGGACCCGTGTTTGCAACCTTGATGTTGATCTCACGTGCAGTGAGTGCTATGGCTGCGGAGCTTGGTACTATGCGTGTTACGGAACAGATTGATGCTATCGAAACCTTAGGTGTTGACTCAAAAAAATATCTTATTGTTCCACGTATAGTTGCAACAACGATTTCTCTTCCGATGCTAGTGCTTTTTTTTGACTTTGTTGCCATTACAAGTGCTTTCTTTATATCGACTGTTGTCTTGGATGTGAATCCAACTTCCTATCAAGATACTATTATGCGATTGGGTCAGTTTAGTGATATTGGTACAGGTCTAATAAAAGCGGCTGTTTTTGGATTTTTAGTAAGTTCTATTGGGACCTATATAGGATATTTTACACATGGAGGAGCAAGAGGTGTCGGTTTAGCAACGATACATGCTGTGGTCTATTCTGCTGTATCTATTTTTGTTGCGAACTACTTTCTATCGTCTTTCTTCTTATTCTTGGATTGGTAAGAACCAGCTAGGCCTCTTTGCTAGCTTACATCCAATCAATAAGTTTTGTAACCTCATTCACTTCATAGCATTTCATTCCAAAAGTATCAGTCGGTTTTTTAGCGATGAGGGCTTTTGAAAATTTATGTAAGGCAGACTCTTTTAAACGAGCATCGAGTTGAAAGACCTCACGTACATCGCCGACCAAAGAAACCTCACCAATAAAAATCGTCTCTTTAGAGATAGCACGGTTTCGAAAACTACTGATAATAGCTGCAAGTATAGCAAGGTCAGCAGAGGTCTCTGTGATTTTTATACCACCCGTTATATTGATAAAGACATCATATTGATTAAGAGGGATCTCTAGTTTTCTCTCCAGTAGGGCAAGAAGCATATTTAATCGGTTGTTTTCAAAGCCTGTGGCCTGACGTTTTGGATTAGGTGCATGTGAGTCCGAGACAAGAGCTTGTACTTCTAAGATGATAGGACGTGATCCTTCCATGATAACAGTCAAGGCAGAACCAGGTTGTGCATTTGTTCTTGAAAAGAACTTAGATGAGATGTCTTTAGCCGAGACAAGTCCCTCGGCTTTCATTTCAAAAACACCGATTTCCGAAGTAGGGCCAAATCGATTTTTAAAGCCACGAAGGATGCGCAACTCTTGAGAAGAATCACCTTCAAAATAAAGCACAGTATCCACCATATGCTCCAAGACTCTAGGACCTGCAATAGAGCCCTCTTTGGTGATGTGTCCGATAATAAAGATAGAGATCTTTTTCTCTTTAGCAATACGCATCAGATCAAAGGTGATCTGTCTTACCTGTGTTACTGAGCCAGGTGCAGATGTGATGGCCTCAGAGTACAGTGTTTGAATTGAGTCAATAATAATACAGTCATAGTCTCTCTCTGAGAGCTCTACCATCACCTGTTCTAATCTGATTTCGCTTAGAAGGTATAGGTTTTCGTTGTTTGCATCGAGTCTGTTTGCTCGAAGTTTTATCTGTCCTTCAGACTCTTCCCCTGTGACATATAAGGTTCTTTTTCCTTGTTTGGCTATGTTTGAGCCTATCTTTAATAATAGTGTTGATTTTCCAACCCCTGGACTTCCACCAATAAGCGTGAGCGAGCCTGGAACAATACCTCCACCAAGCACGAGGTCCAGTTCAGTGTCAGAAGAAGAAAAACGTTCCACCTCTGTCTCAATGATTTCAGTGATTGGTTTGGCTTTTGTACTTCCAGCAGTGGAAGATGCAGTAAGCTTGATGACTTCTTGTTCATGTTCATTAAGTTCAACCATAGAGTCCCATGTACCACAACTAGTACATTTTCCCATCCATTTTGGACTAGTGAGTCCACAGTGTTGACATTCAAATAGTACAGATTTCTTTTTAGCCATGAGGGAGTCCTTATATGATGAACAGTGTAATAAAAATTATTGTTTAGATAGAAGAAGATGACATGATGTCATCTTTTAGTGTGTGTCTTCTTCAATAAAGATCGCATCCAAGAAGTCTGCTACAAACTGGTGCTTATCAAACTTGACAAGATCATCAGGTGTTTCTCCAATACCAATATAGATAATCGGTATTTCCAAAGAGTAAGCGATACTAAAAACAGAACCACCCTTGGCTGTTCCATCAAGTTTTGTGATGATAATAGCATCAATACTTACCATCTCATTAAAGGCACGAGCCTGATCTATAGCTGAGTTACCTTGTGTACCGTCTAAGATAAGTATCTTTTCGTGAGGAGCATTTTCATGAGCCTTGTCGCATATACGAACGATCTTCTTAAGTTCATTAGAAAGATTCGTCTGTGTGTGAAGACGACCGGCTGTATCGATGATAACATTATCAAAGCCTTTTGCCTTAGCCGAAGCAATAGCATCAAAGGCAACAGCAGAAGGGTCATGACCTTGCTGGGTTGCAACGATAGGAACCCCTATCTTTTGCGCCCAACGGCTTAATTGTTCTATGGCCGCAGCTCTAAAGGTGTCAGCCGCACCAAGCATGACTTTTTTACCCTCATTAAGATACTTTTGAGAAAGTTTAGCAATGGTCGTTGTCTTGCCCGCACCATTGACACCGATGATGAGTTGTACCTTAGGGCTAACAAACTCTTTTTCATCATAATATGTCCAGTTAAAACAAGCAAGCAGTTTAGACTCTAGGTGCTCACGCTTAACTTCATCATAGGGGATCTCTGCAAGAATCTTCTCTATAAGGTCATAATGCACATCAGACTCAAGGAGAATATCTTCGAGTTCATCCTTAGATATTGTGAGCTTTTTTTTCGGTATAACTGTTTTAATAGCATCAGCTGTACGGCTAAGCCCTTTTTTAAAAAATCCAAGCATATGTATTATTTACCTAAAGCCCTTTTGATATCACTCTCAATCATCTCTTCAGGAACAACACCGATATAATGATTGATATACTTACCCTTGTAGTACATCACCATCAATGGAATTGGAAAACCTTGACCTATACCGGTCGCACTTGCTAGTGCACGAGAGAGAGGTTTGTTGTCTTCACTGTTAGAAATACTATATTCAGCGCCATAGGTGTCTACAAAACGTTGAACATAAGCATTCGTCTTCTCTTCTTCGATAAGCACACCAATGATTTTTACTTTATCTTCATAAGACTTTTGTAAAGAGCTAAGGTTTGAAGCAGATGCACGACACGGTGGACACCATGTCGCAAAGATATCAAAGATAATGACCTTGTCTTCTAAACCTTCGACTTTAAAGTCGGTTCCTGTTTTTAAGACATTGTATTTTGTCTGTTTTAAATCAAGAAGTTCATATGATGAAGTTGATAAAAGTGATTCGTTTTCGCCAGAATCGCTACACGCGCCAAAAAATAAGGCAATACTCAGTGCTAAAGTCATAGATTTTAATGACATTTATAATTTCCTTTGGATATATTAATAAAAATATTATATTTGTATTTGTGCAGTATGCACGCATAATGAAGAAATTATAATCATTCAAGGCTTAATGTGAGTATAGATAAGGCATCATTTCGAAAACTATGTAGCAAAAGGCTACAAGCATCTTCAGCTCAGGGAAGCATATCTAAAAGTCATAAGGTCAACAGGGTTTTAAAACAGCTCCTATCTGATTTGAATCCGAAATCAATTCTTTTTTATTTGCCCTTGGGATTTGAGCTTGATACACGTCACTTATTGAACTATCAAAAACGAAAAATAAGAAAAACTTATGTTCCTTTTATGGTCGATGAAAGTTTTAAGATGGTACCATACAGATTGCCTCTGACCCAAGGAAACTTCGGTGTTAGTGAGCCAAACACAACATTGTTAAACATTAAAAAGGTTGATGTCGCTATCGTTCCTGTTGTTGGGGTAGACACAGATTCAAGGCGAATTGGTTTTGGTAAGGGTATGTATGATAGATTTTTCTCAAGACTTACCAATAAACCCATCATTATTTTTGT
>JBFFDB010000028.1:0-9141 GCA_041559595.1 Sulfurimonadaceae bacterium | reverse complement strand
GTTCTATGATGCAAGTCATTGTCTTTTCTATTATGTTTGCTATTGCTTCTTTACATCTTAAGGCACACCGGCAAGAATTGATGCTTGATTTTTTTACTGGGGTGACGAATGCTATGCTTAAGATGGCAGAGTGGATTATAAAATTAACGCCTGTTGGTGTTTTTAGTCTTATCTCTTATGTGATAGCGGACCAAGGTATAGAAGTCGTACTTGACTTATGGGAGTATATGCTTATGGTCATTGTCGTGATTTTAATGCATGCATTGATAACACTTCCTGCACTTTTGGCACTTCTTGGTAGGATAAATCCATTTACTTATTTAAGTGATGTTAGAGAGGCTCCTATTATGGCATTTTCGACTGCGTCTAGTGCAGCAACACTTCCTGTTTCGATCCGTATAGCAGAAGAGATGGGTGAAGTAGATAAGAAACATGCTTCTTTTGTCTTACCATTAGGAGCAACTGTTTCTATGGATGGAACAGCGGCATATTTGACTATTGCAGTCTTATATATCTCTCATCTTGCAGGGGTTGATCTAGGGCTTGGGCAACAACTTCTTTTGGGTCTAAGTGTTGTGGCTTTAAGCGTAGGTGTTGCAGCCTTACCAAGTGCTTCATTAGTGATGATGGTAGTTATCTTAAATCAGGTTGGCCTACCTGTAGAGTATATTGCTTTAGTGGTTGCAGTGGATAGAATTTTGGATATGTGTCGCACCTCACTCAATGTTACCTCTGATCTATTTGTGCTAAAGATCATCGATCAGATACAAAAGCGTAAGGCATAGCCTTATGATAATACATTGAATGTTTTGGCATTTAACAGACAAAAGTAAGATATTGCATCATTGGCTAATGAGGCAAAAATGCCTATTAGATGAGAGATAAGAAAAAGGTCCGAGACTTAGATAAGTTCGTGGATCTGACCCGAAGCCTTGTCTTTATATGATTGCAAAGGCTCTACTTCTGAAGAATCAAGTTGTAGGTAGGAATCAAGTTCTGTTATATTCTCCTCCAAAACCTTATCAAATTCACTTTGCGTTGTAATTGGCTTGTCTCCAACATATTTATCTAACAATACATTGGATGTTCCAATAACAACAAGATAACTTTGGTCTCCATGATCAAGCATAACAACACGGTTCTTAGGATCAAGAGGTTTTTGAAAACGTACAGAAATACCTTCTTTTTTAGGCAGTCCCTTGAACAACCATGGTTGCTTTCCCTTTGCTGTAGGTGGCCCCATTTTTCTTTTTATCCACAGCATGATGATGATACCTAGAAGTAAAATAGCAATCACAATATAATATGACTTATTGAGCTCATTTGCCTGCTTGGTAGGTAAGGCATCAGTGACTAAGTCTTGAGTCTTAGAAGCTGAATCTTGTTTTTTGACAGGTGCTTCTTTGCTAAAGCGTAGACGTAAGCCGTACGCATCACTAGTCTTTGAAGCTGTCATAGAAACATCTTGTGCTATTTTTAGAATGATTTCAGTGTGTGAGTTAATAGGGGTGATTGTCATCTTATGTAAATAAGATGTACTGATATTTTTTATCTTTGGTGCTTCGATGGAAGCGTCTTTAAGTTTTAATATAATCGTGTTGTTTTTCTTTGTCTTTGAAAGTGTACCTTCATAAGGCGTGTCAAAGGTGATCATAATATCTACACGGTTAGAACGCTCATATACATTATACGAGAGTATCTTTGATCCAAAAAGAAAAAGTGGTAGTGCTAATAAAAGGAAAATTCTCATAAACGTTCTTTTGATAGATAATAGATTACAGAAGTGGAGTCAAGCACTTCATTGATACGAATAGCGAGGTTTTTCTCATATACCATGACTTCGCCTTTGCCAATAATACGGTTGTTTACATAGGCTTCAACACTTTCACCAGCTGGTTTGCCCAGATCGATGACAGAACCTTTTTGAAGGGCTAGAATCTCTCTGATACTTAGCGTTGTCTGACCAAGATCAGCGATAAACTCAACTTGCATATCAAGAAGTCCATCATAATCCATCCATGCAAGCTCTTCAAGTTCTTCATCATTAAGCTCAAGTGCATCTATGGTGCTCTCAGCCATTTTCTCTAAAAGTGATTGTTCGTGTTCTTCTGGCATATAATTCTACCCTTTAATGCCGATAACTAAAGCCTCTTTTTCTGTTTTTAAGATTGAAAATTCATCGCAATCGCAATTACTGAACTCTTCAATAGCTTTAAACGTAGGTGTTGTTATCATAAAATGTTCTTTTTCAGCTTCTTCAGCTAATACCTTAGCGCTTCCAACAATCATATTCGTAGACTCTAAGGCCATGTCTTGTATGGTCTGTTCATCTGGATCATCTTCCATAAGGTAAACAGAAACGATCTCTTTTATAAGTGCTTCATTGTATCCAAGATAGACACACTTGATCTCACCGTCATCCATCTTTACATCAATTGAAGCAATTACTGTTCTCATTTGGGTAAGTGAATCTGTTTTTTCTGTTTTTAATTCAATTTGGTTATGTAAAAAATTTTCGGCAGCTTTAATGATGAGGGAAATCATAGGGTATCCTAGTTGTAATATACGTGTTATTGGCTTATTATAGGACAATCTCATTAAGAGCAGATTAATGAGGCCACAGATAAGAATCAATTTTTCTAATAACAGACTGATTTTCACATATTTATACTAAAAAGGTGATATTTTTCATTTTATTTTTTTAACTTTAAAATTGTGCACATGCTTAATTTTTAATGCCCTTCTATGAGAAAGTAGAGTACACTTTCATAACTCTTTCACAAGAGCAAGAAGTATATTTCAAAAAAAAGAGAATATTATAGATACAGTAGTGATTTTAGAGATGATTTTTTTAGGTATAGGAGTAGGTACACTTTCTGGTTTTTTCGGAATTGGAGGTGGCACAATACTTGTTCCTATGCTTCTACTTATGGGGTACGATATCAAAGTAGCTATTGGTATCTCTGTTGTTCAAATGGCCTTTAGTTCTGTGTATGGTTCTTTTTTGAATTTTAGAAAAGGAAGTCTGCAACTCGATACGCTTGTATATATTGGGATAGGGGGCTTTGCAGGTGCCTTACTCAGTGGATGGGTCGTTTCAGTCCTTTCTTCACAAACATTAGAATATATTTTTCTTCTCTTCGTTTGTATTGCGCTAGCACGACTAGCGTATAAGCCAGCACAGTATAAAGAACCACGTTCAAGTTCTCCTGTATTACTGTTCTTAGTCGGTGCGTTAATCGGAGTTTTTGCTATTTCTATTGGGGTGGGCGGTTCAATATTATTGGTTCCGATTTTGGTTGGATTTTTACACTTTGAACTTAAAAAAGCAATTTCGGCGGGTCTTTTCTTTGTTGTATTCTCCTCAATTTCTGGGTTGATTAGTCTTTCGATCGCTGGTCAGATCGCATACTTGGATGGAGTACTTATCGGTGGAGCTTCATTAGTAGGTGTGTATGCGGGTGTGCATCTTAATCATGTCACACAAAGCGTTTTACAAAAACGTTTATTACTTATATTTTATATTTTAGTCTTAACTTATTTATTAACAAGGGTGTTTTTATAATGATCAAAATTACTGGTGCACGTGAAAATAATCTTAAAAATGTTTCTTTAGAAATCCCAAAAAACAAGCTGATCGTTTGTACGGGTCTAAGTGGTAGCGGAAAGTCTACACTTGCTTTTGACACCTTATATGCAGAAGGTCAACGTCGTTATATCGAAAGTCTGTCTTCGTATGCTAGACAGTTCTTAGATAAGATCGGTAAACCTGAGGTTGATAAGATCGAAGGGCTGACACCTGCAATTGCCATTGACCAAAAAACAACGTCTAAAAATCCTCGTTCAACGGTCGGAACCATTACGGAGATATATGATTATCTTCGTCTTTTGTATGCGCGTGTGGGCGAGCAACATTGTCATATCTGTTCTAAACCGATTTCACAAATGAATGCAGCTGATATTATTGAACAAGTCGCAAAACTTCCTATGGGTTCAAAAGTGATTATTATGGCACCGCTTATTCGTGAGAAGAAAGGTAGTTTCTCTGAACTTCTTGAGTCTCTTTCTGCTAAGGGATATGTGCGTGCAATGATAGATGGCGTTATGGTACGTTTAGATGAAGAAATTGAACTTTCAAAAACGAAGAAGCATACTATAAAGGTTGTTATTGACCGTATTGTTATAAAAGATGACAATAAAGAACGTATTGCTCAGGATGTTGAAAAAGCTCTCAAAGAGTCTTATGGCGAATTAGAGATCGATATTTTAAATTATGAAGAAGTCGATTTAGAAGAGAAGATGATCCATTACAGTGAGCATCTGGCTTGTCATGACTGTAAGGTAAGCTTTGAGCCACTCGAACCACTTTCATTCTCGTTCAACTCACCTAAGGGTGCATGTACAGAATGTGATGGTCTGGGTATTCGTTACGCGCTTGATACAGATAAGATTATTGATCCTGATTTAAGCATAGAAAAGGGTGCAGTTAAGATTGTTTATGGCTTTAATAAAGGTTATTACTTTACTTTTTTAAAGGGTTTTTGTGCGCATGAGAAGATATCCATTACAAAACCATTTGCTGAATTAGAAGAACATCAGAAAAAAGCGATCTTGCACGGTAGCATTGATGAGATTCCTTTTGAATGGAAAAGTCATCCTATAAAGCGCGTGTGGCCTGGAATTACAAAAATTGCTTATGATATGTTCAAGGATGAAAAAGAACTTCAAGACTATATGAGTGAGAAGACCTGTTCTAAATGTGATGGAAACCGTCTTCGTAAAGAGAGCCTTGCGGTAGATGTTGCAGGTAAAAAGATCTTTGATCTTATTCGTATGCCGATTGAAGGTACTTATGAGTTTTTTAAAGATGATAAAAACTTTGCACATTTTTCTGATCAGATGCAGATGATAGGTGAACCTATTTTAAATGAGATCAAAGAACGTCTCTTCTTTTTATATGATGTTGGTCTTGGGTATCTTTCACTTTCACGTGATGCACGCTCGATCAGTGGTGGAGAAGCACAGCGTATTCGTATCGCTTCACAGATTGGAAGCGGATTGACAGGTGTAATGTATGTACTGGATGAACCAAGTATTGGTCTGCATGAAAGAGACACCTTAAAGCTTATTCGCACCCTTCGTTCTTTGCAAGAAAAAGGTAATACCGTTATCGTGGTTGAACATGATAAAGAGACCATAGAGCATGCAGATTATATCGTTGATATAGGTCCAGGTGCTGGTAAGTATGGTGGAGAAGTGGTCTTTGCCGGAACGCGGGAAGAGATGAGTAAGGCGAAAACGCTTACTGCTGATTATCTGTATGGACGCAAACAGATAGAGTACTTTTATAGACGCTCTCAAGAAGAGTGGATAGAGATTAAAAATGTCACGATTAATAATATTGAAGATGTATCGGTAAAGATCCCTCTGCATAACTTCGTATGTGTAAGTGGCGTGAGTGGAAGTGGTAAGTCTTCTCTTATTCTTCAGACCCTTCTACCTGTAGCGCGTGAGCTTTTAAACCACGCCCGTAAGGTCAAAAAAGTCAAGGGTGTAGAGATCGAAGGCCTAGATAGACTTGATAAGGTTATCTTCTTAGACCAAAGTCCTATTGGAAGAACTCCACGTTCAAACCCAGCGACATACACTGGTATGATGGATGAACTACGTAACCTTTTTGCTAAGACAAAAGAGGCTCAAATACGTGGTTACAACGCTTCACGTTTCAGCTTTAATGTAAAAGGCGGGCGTTGTGAGAAGTGTCAAGGTGAGGGTGAGATTAAGATTGAAATGCACTTCTTGCCAGACATTATGGTGAAGTGTGACTCTTGTCATGGACAGCGTTATAATCCTCAGTCTTTAGAAATCTTATATAAGGGCAAGTCTATATCTGATGTCTTAAATATGAGTGTAACTGAGGCTTTAGAGTTTTTTGCACCAATTCCTAAGATAAAAGCAAAACTTCAAACCCTACATGATGTTGGACTAGGATATATTAACCTTGGACAAAATGCTGTCACACTTTCTGGTGGTGAAGCTCAACGTATTAAGCTTTCAAAAGAGTTGAGTCGTAAAGATACTGGAAAGACCTTATATATCTTAGATGAACCAACAACAGGACTGCATTTTGATGATGTAAACCGTTTAACTGATGTTCTTCATCATTTTGTAGAATTAGGTAATTCTGTACTTGTGATTGAACACAATCTTGACATGATAAAAAATGCAGACTATATCATTGACATGGGCCCAGAAGGCGGTGCTAAGGGTGGTCGTATTGTGGGTGTTGGAACACCTGAAGAACTGGCTCAAAATCATAAAGAATTAGGTTCATTTACAGGTGAATTCTTGAAAAAAGAGCTTGCGCTACATGCTAATCAGTTAGATATAAAAAAGTAGTGGTACAATAAGAAAATGAAAATTTATAATATAGGTGCTAAATAGATGAAGACATCTCTTGTCGAAAGTATTAAATCGCTTCCTGCTCTACCAAAAACAATAGTAGAAATGCAGCAGGTTTGCGCAGACCCAGAAGCTGGAATCAATGATCTTGTTCAGGTGGTCGATAAAGATCCTATGATCGTTGCTAACCTTTTAAAGGCTGCAAACTCACCTCTGTACTGTTTTGGTAAAGAGATTAAAAGTGTTGCACAAGCAGTTTCACTTTTTGGTATGAGTATGACACGTTCAATAGCGATTGGAAATTCAGTTCGTAAATTATTGAATGTTGATATGGAACCGTATGGTGTTACCTCTGAAAAGTTTGCAGACATCTCTAATCAACAAGCTATTTTAATGCATAACTGGTACTCAAAAATTGATAGATCAAAGATGGAAAACCTTTTCTTAGCCTCATTCCTTCAAGAAACAGGTAAGATCATCATTGCTTCTGATATCATCAAAGAAGACCTTTTGTACAACTTTAAGTCTGAGATAGAAACGACAAATAATATTCCTCAAGTTGAATTTTCTTATGTTGAAGAGACAACAGCTACAGTAACGGCTGCTATTTTTGAACATTGGAAGTTTGATGAGACCTTTGTTGAGATGATTCGTTTTTCTGATACCTATCAAAAAGCACCGGATGACATCAAAGAATATGCAACAGCACTTAATATTGTGAAAACAATTGCGCCTATTAATGCACCATTCTCTGAACAATCTATTACTTTTGGTCTTCGCAAGGCCTTAGATGCAGGTTATGATCACGAGATGCTTGAAGATGTGATTGATAAGGTGATGGATCAATTAGGCATTGTTTCAGATTACTAGTAAGGTCTTCCTCAGATGAACTTTGAGCAGTCTTACTTATTTTCAAATTTTAATACGCTTTGCTTTAAAGACAAAGAATGTGAAGCAGAATTTGATGAATGGCAGATACAACCGCGTTTAGAACAAATTTCTGCCATCAGTATTTTGACTGCAAGTCTATACCTTGTGTATGCACTTATCGATTGGTTTATCGCACCTGAACCTGTTTCTACTTTAATGATAAGTGTGCATGCAGGGATTCTTGCTCCGACTCTCTTTCTTATAGCTTATCTGGCTAAAAATCCAAAGAACTACACCCTTGTTATGCACTTACTATTTTATGCGGCGATTTTTGCAGCTTCAGCCAATATCTTAATGACATCTTCTTTATCCTCAGCAAATTTATATGCAAGTGAACTTTATCTTATTATTTTTTGGGTCTTCACAGTTTCAGGTCTACATCTGTATAAAGCTACTTTGAGTGCTTTTATCATCTTTCTCATGGTGGTGCTTTCAGCTTTAAGCTATCCCTTAGAGCGTCTTATAATGACTGCATTTTGGAGCTTCTCCGCTTTTTCTTTTGGTTTTTTGGGGGCTTACTTGTTAGAACGTTTGCATAAAAATGCTTTTATGCACGAGCAAAACCTTAGTGCCTTGGCTCAAACGGATGCGCTTACGGGACTATACAACCGTGCAAAATTGAATACCTTGCTAGAAGATGAGTTTAAAAGAATGCACAGATTAAAGCATAGCTTTGCTTGTGTATTTATTGACATTGACTACTTTAAAGAGGTTAATGATACTTTTGGTCACAAGGTAGGTGATGAAATCCTTATTGAAGTGGCTAAATTAATGCTGTGCAATACACGAGAAATTGATAGTGTCATTCGTTGGGGTGGAGAAGAATTTGTTATTGTTTGTGTTGAAAGTGATAAAGAAGGGATGATGCATTTTTGTGAAGACCTTCGACTTAGTGTTGAAAAACATATCTTTCCAAAAGTCAATCATCTTAGTATAAGTGTCGGTTTTACACTCTGCGTGGATAATGATACGGTAGATAGTATCATCCATAGAGCGGATAAGGCCCTGTATTTGGCCAAAGAAAATGGACGTAATCGTATTGAGTATTTAGAAGGCTAAGTGCGTTCTTAAGAATAAATATAGGACATCCCCGTTTTTTCACAATAAGATGAGACCATTGCCCGTTCCAGGTCTGCATTTGTATTGTACTCATATCCAAAGCATTTCTTCCATAAAGAGTGATCTTCCATACACAGGTAAAAGAAGACCTTCTTGTGCCAAGGTTTGAAACTCTCATAGGCATGCTTAAACATCTCTTCTTTGATATCGAGTGGATAAGAAGCCTTACCTGCGGCATCATCAAATGGCATTTGTAATATTTTTGACTTAAAATTGCGCTGACGCAGCTTTTGTATAACTGGCTTAATAAAGGTTAATGTTCCCATAGAGATAAGTGAGACTTCATCAGGCGTGAAGGTCTCAATTAATTCATCATATACCTCTTTATACTCACTTAGATAATTCTCATATTCAACAATAGGATGAAAATGAAAACCAACGACAACTCCCTTATCGGCTAAGGCACGAGCTGAGCCTATACGTTTTTCAAGCGAGGCAGCAAGGTGTTCTTCATTTTCGATGATAGTAGTTGTGTTGAGTGACCAGGTACAGATAATGTTAGCGGGCACCTCATTTTCTAAAAAGTACTTTATATTATCAGACTTGGTTTTAAACTCTAAGATGACATTTTTATTTTGGCGTGCAAAATCAAAAAGAGCGTCAAGTACACCTTCTTTATTTCCCCACATCAAAGAGTCAGAAGATTGACCTGTACCGATATGATAAGTTCGATTAGGGTCAAGCTGAAGG
>JBFFDB010000027.1:0-9273 GCA_041559595.1 Sulfurimonadaceae bacterium | reverse complement strand
TGCATAGTGCTGAGTATCTTTTCAACACGTTTTTGGAGTGTAACAGGAATACTAAGTTGAACGTTTAATCCGTCAATATCGGGTTTGGTATAGCTTTTTTTATTAAGTATCATGTGGCTATTTACATCTCTTGGGCCAAACTGTTTTCCATCTTGTTGGGCATTTAAAGAGTCATCAAAACTCTTCTCTATCCCCTTAACTCCTCTTACTCGTGTGTATGAATTGTCTTCGACCTTGTGAATATAACCGATGATTGGTGTGAGCAGGTCTTGGTATGGATAACGTCGTTTTTCTCCACTTGGAAGAATACTTAATCCATGTAAGATAGTATGACCATTAGGACGAACGTACTCAACAAAGACCTTCATTTGACGAAGTTTATAAGCTAAGGTCTTCAGATATTGAGCATCTTGAGGATTGATATGATACGAAAGTACAACACTCCCCTTGCGTGATTTGAGCTTTTTGTAAATCTCTTTTTCACTGACACCACTATAAATAGAAAAAAGTTTTACAAAGAGTTCTTCTTTATTCGGATCAATGTTTCGTGTGTTGACGATAGCCTTATAGAGTTGCTGTGTTGTTGCGATATGAAAACCATCTGCGGAGAGGATTTCCCCACGTTCAGCGCGTTTTTCATCAGAAGTAAAAAGAGAGGGTGTATTGCGTTCATGCACAACGGTATAAAATTGTGCACTTAAAAAAAGTATAAATCCGAAAATTAAGAAGAGAAAAAGTACAAGAATTTTTTTTGATTTATTTCGGTTTGTCATAGGCTTTTATAATTGCTTTTTGTCATTGTATCGGAATAATATTTATAGTAGAATTTGACTACGATAAAATTCAAGGAATATAGTGAAAAACTTTACAAATGAGTCTATGTTAGACATCAGTTCTTTTTTAAAAACAAAGTTTGATGAAGGTGCGACTATATTGGAGTTTTGTGTACTTAATCCTGATTATTTACAAAACACCTATGCAGGTCATAGTGTTGAAATAGGTGGACAGAGTTTTGTGTATCGTGGATACAAGGCATGGATGGATTTGGCCGAACTTTTGTATTGTCGCATACTCACGCCAATTCTTGAAAATGAGCACTTGGTAAGACTGCGTTTTGAAAAGCTAAACATTGATGAATCCTTTCACCTTTTAAAAGAAACTACTCCTCAAGAGAAATATGGAACAGACTCTCCTTTTTCTCAAATCAATAAAAATGAAGAACCTGCCTTCTTATATCCCTATAAGCAAGCCCTTAAGAATGTAAAGGTTCATAATAGATTGCGCATCTTAGACCTTGGCGTAAATAGTGGAGATGAGTTTCATCTTATAAAAAATCTTCTAACAAAAGAAGAGTATGAGAAGATAGAACTCGTTGGTATTGATTACTCAGCTTCTGCTATAGCAGAAGCACAGAAGCGATTTCCTGAGGATAATGTACGTTTTATAGAACATGATATCAACACGCTTGATGAATTAAACTTAGGCAGATTTGACCTTATCATCAGTATAGGAACCTTCCAAAGTCCCGGTATTGAGTTTAAACCCTTTTTTATGTCACTGGTGCAAAATTATCTAAATGAAGACGGTGCTATCATTCTTGGTTTTCCTAACTGTCGATGGATGGGTGGAGAGATGATATATGGCGCAAAGGTCCCGCACTATAACTTCTCAGAAATGGGGTTGATGTATAGTGATGCAATATACTGTAAGAAGTATCTACAGCAGAAGAAGTTTAGGGTTACATTGACTGGAAGAGATTATGTATTTTTGACGGGGACGAAGATAGGGGTATAAAGTTTATAATAATCAATACTAAATCATTCGTGGATTTTAGATTGATGTGCAAGGTCTGCTATAAGTAATCTTATGATGCTGAAAAGTTTAACTATTTAACGGTTAGATGTAATTAAAATTGATATGCAAGTGAAACCGCGACCCGATAATTATCATTATCAGCAGAATCGATTGCCACACCTAATTTTAAGGCATGCTTGAAGATCATTCCAATGCCTGCAGTAAAGTGCTGTACATCTTCACCACCAGAATAGATAATCTGGGAAGTAGAATCATCCCCAGTGTATTTTATGTCATGGGCAGGCTCAAAATAATATCCAGTACGAAGCGCTAGCGGGTACTGATAGAACATTGTATTGTATTCTAGGCCAAGATGAAGTTCAATTACATCTTTGGCCTCAAAATCGTTCCTTGTTTGAATAACTCTGGTATCACCACCAGGGTAAGCATATGGGGCCACAAACTCAATATTAGCACGACCATAGTCAACATGTACTACCTCGACAGCAAAGTTCCACGTTTCATTTGGCGTGTAGGCAAGTCCGACAGAAAGGATATTAGGCATTGGGATTGAACTGTCGCAGATCCAGTTGCCTGCAATGTCATTTGTACAGCCGTTTGCTTCGGCACTGTCAACTGTCTCAGGTGAGTTTGCAGTGGTCATGGTGTACTGGGGATCCTGAGTTAAAGTGTAATTGACGCCTAGTGCTATGGTTTCATTGGGTTGATAAAGAAGCCCAAATCGCCATACTGGTTCTTGCTCTCCTTTACTCCCATAGGTACTAAACTCAATTCCATCAAAACTACCTAGCTGTGGTGTATCGTCCCGCGTTGTCGTTATATGCATATTAGGAGTCACTAAACTCGCCGAAACCCCAATTGCAAGTTGCCCGTCAAACAGGCTACGTGCCACGGATAGTCCAAACTCATCAAGGTCAAACATTACATTATGCTTCTCGGCTATACCTCCGCTAATCGGATCAGTAACAGTGACAGAACGGTCGTATGGTAGGAACTCATGATAAAACAGGGCAATAACGGTTTTTCCATCTTCAAGTGGAGTCGCTAGTGCCATCAGTGCAGGGTCAGGCTGATTGGTTGCCTTAACATGCAGTCCCATACGGATCGATTTTCCAGGACCCAAATCTGCACCTGGACTGTTGATTTCTTCAATATGTCGGAAGTTTGTGTCGAAACGAAATTCTGTTTTGGATAGACGTGTCAGTGCTGCTGGATTGGCAAGTGTGGCACTGGCATCGTTGACAGATGAAACTGCCGTTCCTCCCATTCCTACGGTACGGGCACCTGAAGTGTTCAGAGTATAGTTAAAACCAAACCAACTAGCTCCGTTGTCAAATGCATACACGGACGAGGAGAATGAGAGTAGTATGATTCTTGACATCCACGATAATAATACATTTTTCATAGACAACTCCTTTTAAAGGACAACTCTTAAAGTAGATAGAAATAGAGTGAAAGGTTTTGTCGATGAATTATATTGTTGTAGGTGAGACAAAGCCTCTGTATATTTAATATTAAGCCTAATAATGGTGCCTCTGGCACAACATCTTCGGTTTCGTTCGCAATAACGAGAAGTAGTTCTCACTATTTTAAGGCGAACTTACATCTGTGTTCTAGAAATCTCTTTATACGCATTTAACGCTTTATTTCGAACTTCTAGCATAAGTTTCATACTGATTTCTGCCTTATCGATAGCAAGAGCAGCTTGGTGAAGGTCTTTTACTTGACCAGTCGCTAAATCACTCATAGCTTTTTCACCTGCTTGTTGCATCTCATTTACGTCGTTGATAGACTTTTTAAGGGCATCGGCGAAACCACTACCGTCCGCTGGGGTCTTAGTACTTTTACCTAAGAGGTCAGCAGTGGAAAGGCCGGAAATTTTATTTAAATCACTCATGTTCTAATTATACCTTATTTTTAGGCTTGAATAATACTCATAGCACTTTGGGCCATTGTCTTCACACTTTGAAAGGCTGCAACATTGGCTTGATACGAACGTGTTGCTTCGATAAGATCTGCCATCTCAATAACAGGATTGATGTTTGGATAAGCTACATATCCTTCTGCATTCGCATCAGGATGTGAAGGCTCAAACTTCATCATTGGCTCTTTATCGTCACGTACGATCTTGTCTACTAATACACTCATGATCGGCGGATTTACTTTTTTGTTAAATTCACCCTCATCAAGAGGATCAGAATATCCAGCATCTCCAGTTTGTTCCATTAGTTTGTCATTATAAATTTTATTAAAATCAATCGCCTTGAACATTACCTCACGACGACGGTAAGGACCGCCTTCTTCTGTACGTGTTGTTTGCGCATTGGCGATGTTAGACGAGATAACGTTAACACGTGCTCTTTGAGCTGAAAGACCGTAACCACTAATATCAAAACTATTTAAAAATGCACTCATCAGATATCCTTATCTATGTTTATTGCGTTCGTTCAGAAGCTTGAAGAACAGCTTTGAAAATAGCGGCCTCTTTTTTCAAAGCGGCCGTTATACCTTGAAACATCATCGAGTTTTTTGTCATCTCAGTTGTTTCAACGTCTAGATCAACACTGTTGCCATCATTTCGAGCCAAATGCCCATCACGATAATAGAGTTGAGGCTGTCCTTCATCTGCTTCTGTCACAGAGCTAAAATGTGCACCATCCGTTTGTGCTAGCTCAAGTTTCTTGACCTGAGGCTCATTAAAGATCTTTTTTGCTTCCTTTTGAAGAGTCTCTTCAAAACGAATGTCTCTTGGACGGTAAAAAGGAGTATCTTCATTTGCGATATTACCAGCTATTAGATCTTGTCTTGCAGCGCGGTAATCAAGGGCTTTAGACATTAAGTCATGTGCTTGGCTAATTTGGAAACCCATTTCTACTCCTTTAGATATGCTCATAATAAGCAAAATTTGTACCAAAAAGATGGTTTTTCTTCACTGATGAACTTTTTAAAAGAAAGTTTTCCATTCAGTCAAGCTTTTGCCATAGATAGATAAAATACCATTTAATTATACAATAGAAAGAAGCAAATGACGGAAAGAACACTTTTTTTAGCAGTATCGCTACTGATTAGTCTGGGGATAATTCTGTCATATTCACTCTCTTCATATATCGTTATCTTATTTGAGTACAACCCTTTTCATTTTGCCATTCGCCAAACAATCTTTGCTTTTGTCTCTATTGTTACAATGTGGTCTGTCTCACGTCTTGATGCAGATGTATGGTTACATAGAATGGGACTTACCCTTTTTGTGTCGGGTCTGTTTTTAATGATGATCATGCCCTTTTTGCCAGCGTCTTTAGTAAGTGAAGTCGGTGGTGCAAAACGTTGGATCAAGTTAGCTGGATTTTCACTTGCACCGGTTGAGTTTTTCAAAGTTGGATTTGTTTATTTTCTAGCCTGGAGTTTTACTCGCAAGTTAAGTTCACATCATAGTGAACTTCGTTTACGTGATGAGTTTGCTCGTTTTGTCCCTTATGCCATTGTTTTTGTTATCGTGATGTTTTTGATTGCCTTTATGCAAAATGATTTGGGCCAGGTTGTTGTCCTAGGTCTGACCTTGGCATTTTTACTCTTTTTTGCAGGGAGCTCTTTTAAGTTCTTCCTTTCACTTATCTCGTTAGCCTTCACCTTCTTTATCTTTTTTATTGTGACAGCCGAGCATAGAATGATTCGTATTAAGTCCTGGTGGGCATCCGTTCAAGGATTTGTACTCAGCCTTTTTCCTGAGTCAATGGCAAATCAGTTACGGGTATCTGTAAGTGAAGAACCTTATCAGATAGGCCACTCTTTAAATGCTATTCATAATGGCGGGTTTTTTGGGACGGGTTTGGCAAATGGAACGTTTAAACTAGGGTTTCTCTCAGAGGTACATACGGATTTCGTACTTGCAGGACTAGCGGAAGAGTTTGGTTTTATTGGCGTGTTTTTTGTAACCATCGTTGTTATTATTATTTTACAACGTATTTTTAAGATAGCAAATCGTAGTGAGAATCCTATTCATTATCTTTTTAGTGTAGGAATTGGACTTCTTTTTGCCTTTGCCTTTTTGATGAATGCATACGGGATTAGCGGATTGACTCCAATTAAGGGGATATCGGTGCCTTTTCTTTCGTATGGAGGCTCTTCTATGTTAGCCGCTAGTATAGGTATGGGCATGGTTTTGATGATTTCAAAGAAGATGAAAAAATGAAGATACTTATAACGGGTGGTGGAACAGGCGGACATCTAGTCATAGCACGAAGCTTGCGAGATGCGGCTATCAAAGCTGGTCATACGTGTACTTTTGTTGGATCAACGGCAGGACAAGACAGATCATGGTTTGAAAATGATGAAGTATTTACTTCTGTGACATTTTTAAAGACGAGTGGTGTAGTAAACAAAAGAGGACTTGCTAAACTTGGATCTTTATTCCTGAGTTTTAAGGCTATGCTTCAAGCCCTACCTTTAGTCAAAGAAGCAGACTGCGTTATCAGCGTTGGAGGTTTTTCAGCGGCACCCGCTTCTTTTGCAGCAGTATTACTGCGACGTCCCTATTTTATTCATGAACAAAATGCTGCTATAGGACGTTTAAATAGACTGCTTCGTCCTTATACAAAGGCATTTTTTAGCTCTTATGAAGCAGAGTCTTTGGTCAAAGACTATCCTGTTCGTGAGAGTTTCTTTGAGTATGCACATATTCGCCATAAGGTGAAGACCATTATCTTTTTAGGTGGTTCTCAAGGCGCACGTTATATCAATGAATTGGCATTAAAGCTTGCTCCCTTACTCAAAGACAAGGGTATTGATATTATTCATCAAGCGGGTTCGTTAGAACTGGATAAGGTGAAGCAAGAGTATAAGAGCTTAGATATTGAAGCTGAAGTCTTTGCCTTTAGAGATGATGTTGATCTTTTAATGAAACAAAGCGATCTAGCAGTTAGTCGCTCAGGCGCAAGTACCTTATGGGAACTGTGCGCTTCGGCTCTTCCTGCAGTTTATATTCCCTATCCTTATGCGGCAGGTGATCATCAATTTTATAATGCTCAGTATCTTTTAGAACATAATGCCTCATACTTGGCCAGACAAGAAGAAGACCCATATAATCTTGTTCTTAGTCTTTTAGATAAGGACTTGAGAAAAGAGAGTCATGCACTTCAAGGGCTTATAAAAGCAGATGGTGCAAAAACGCTTATAACAAAGGTAGAAGAATGCTTGCAGAAATAACCCAGTTTATCTTAGACACAGTTGGTGACTGGGGATATGCAGGTATCTTGATTATGATGGCGATCGAGAGTAGTTTCATACCCTTTCCTTCTGAGATAGTGATGATACCAGCAGGATATTTAGCGTCAAAGGGCGAGATGAACCTTATTCTTGTACTCTTGTCTGGATTTGCAGGTTCGATGATAGGCGCATGGATAAATTACCTGCTGGCACTAAGCTTAGGACGAAAGTTTTTATATGCGTATGGTGGGTATTTTTTTATGAGCCCTCATACTCTAAAAAAAATGGAAACTTTTTTCAAAGCGCATGGGGCAGTGTCCACCTTCAGCGGACGCCTTATTCCAGGGGTAAGGCAGTTGATATCCATACCTGCAGGACTATCTAAAATGCCTTTTGTCTTGTTTAGTTTTTATACTTTTTTAGGTGCGGCAATATGGTCAAGTATACTCGTGGCACTTGGTTATGTTATGGGGGAGAATGAAGAACTGATTAAGGCATATTTACATGAGCTTGTATGGGTGTCTTTAGGCTTAGTCGCTCTCATCGCAGCAATCTACATATACTTTTTTAAACGAAAAGGTCGTGTGGATTTGTAAAAAAGTCTACATATTTATATATTTAAAATATTGTTTATTGTTAAAAATTAACGCAAAATTAACACAGAGGTTATATAATTTCAACATTAAAAGTTTAGATAAGGCTATTGGATATGGAAGAACACTTTACTATTGTGCAAAAAAGTTTTATGGACTTGAGCATGTATCTAAGCGGACTTGACTTAGAAAAAGATTTATTGAAACATAGTGTTCTAGTTGATTTGAACAATGAACTAAGAACCACCTATACACTATTCGAAAACGGTCTATGCCAAAGTCTTCCTAAATGTGATAAATGTGATACAAATCAATACAAATTGAGCCAATTAGTAGACATGATTGAGCTTAGTGTACAGAACAAAAAGATAAGTGAAGATGCCTACACTGCTTTAGAAGAGTTCATAATTATTATTCCTCAAATTCTTTTAGAGATGAAAGCTATCTATTTGCAAAGCCTGTCAGAACGAACTTAGTCTTACCCTTAAACCTACTTTTACCCCTTCTTAGCTATAATCGCGTACTTTTTTAAGATAAAGACTCTTTAGTGAGTTTTATATAAGGCAATAACATGGACGTTCGTCAAGCGTTTTTAGACTATTTTGAATCTAAGGGACACAGTAAAGTTTCTAGTGCTCCTTTGGTACCTGATGATGCAAGTCTGCTATTTAATAATGCAGGTATGGTACCGTTTAAGTCAATCTTTACTGGTGAGATTCCAACACCAAGTAATCCTCGTGCAACCTCATGTCAAACATGTTTAAGAGCCGGAGGAAAGCATAATGACCTTGAAAATGTTGGTCATACAGCGCGCCACCATACATTTTTTGAGATGCTTGGTAACTTTTCTTTTGGAGATTATTTCAAAGAAGAGGCCATTGCGTATGCCTGGGAATTTATCACTAAAAACCTTGAGCTTCCAATAGATAAGCTTTGGGTAACTGTACATGAGTCTGATGATGAAGCCGAAGAGATGTGGAAAAAACACATCAGTGCCGATAGAATCATGCGTCTTGGTGATGAAGATAACTTCTGGTCAATGGGTGATACAGGTCCGTGTGGTCCGTGCTCTGAAATTTTTTATGACCAAGGTGAAGAACACTTCAATGGTCCTGAAGATAAGATGGGCGGGGATGGCGACCGTTTCTTAGAAATCTGGAACCTTGTGTTTATGCAGTATGAAGTAAAAGTTAAAGGCGGAGAGAGAATTCCTCTTGCTAAGCCTTCTATTGACACAGGTATGGGACTTGAACGTGTAATCGCGATTAAAGAAGGCAAGCTTTCGAATTATGATTCGTCATTGTTTATGCCGATGATTAACAAGGTTGAAGAGTTCACAGGCCAGAAGTATGAATATAAAACAGGTGCTTCTTACCGTGTTATCGCAGATCACATCCGTACAGCAGTATTTTTACTGTCTCAAGATATCAACTTCTCAAATGAGGGACGTGGTTATGTCCTTCGCCGTATTTTACGTCGTGCAGTACGTCATGGGTACCTTTTAGGTCTACGTGAAGCATTTATGTACAAAATCGTTGATACATTAGTCGAGCAGATGAAAGAGGTTTATCCTTACCTTGCGCAAAAAGCAGAAACAGTTAAGACTCAGGTTCAACTTGAAGAAGAACGTTTCTTTAAAACTATTGCCTCAGGTATTGAGCTT
>JBFFDB010000026.1:0-9897 GCA_041559595.1 Sulfurimonadaceae bacterium | reverse complement strand
TGCATATTCATGTTCCGGATGGGGCTACACCAAAAGATGGCCCATCTGCAGGTATTGCAATGGCATCGGTGATATCATCAATTCTAAGCGGAAAGAAAATACGTTCTGACATCGCAATGACGGGCGAGATCTCTCTGACGGGAGATGTCCTTCCTATCGGTGGTCTACGTGAGAAACTTATTGCTGCACACAGAGCGGATATGGTTGAAGTCTTGATCCCAATTAAAAATTATGAACGTGATTTAGAAGATATTCCTAAAGAAGTACGTGAATCTCTTAATATTAGAGGGGTTAAGCGTATAGAAGAGGTATTGGATATAGTCTTAGTCGACTAAGGAAGAAAAAGCCTTTTACGGCTTTTATAAAGTATAGAAGGAAAAACCTTCTATTAGATATTAATTAAACGCTTTATCTTTTCAGCAAGTGCATCTGCACGAACTGGCTTCATAACAAAATCATTTGCACCACACTCTAATGCTTCACTCTTTTTTGTTTCATCTGTTGTAAGTACAATAATAGGAATATTTCCAAAATGGGCGTCAGCACGCACGATCTTAAGTACTTCGATCCCGCCCATGATTGGCATGATAATATCCAATAAAATAAGACCGATATCTGATTGTGACTTTAAAATATCTATGGCATCTGCTCCATTCTTAGCTTCTACGACTTCTACAACTTCTGGACATTTTAATAACATTGACTTTAATAGCTTTAAGTTGATCATATCATCATCTACAGCTAGTACTTTAATTTTTCCCATTCATGTTTCCCTTAAATAAATTTTTCAAATACAAGACGAAGAAGGTCTTTATTGATTATATTTTTAATAATTTCATGTACATAGTTTACATCACTTGCATCCGCTTCTAGAGATGGATCTATCATCATAACCAGAGCAGTGTCTTTATCTTGATCTTTTATCTTACCAGCTAATGAGGCTATGTCTAGGTTTGATGTCTCTTTATCAAATAAAACAAGCTTGAATTTCTTAGTACTTACTGCGTCTTCAAGTGCGTCTATGCCATCAACTACAACAGAAGTGTATCCAAGATCATCAAGAAGCGATTTAAACAAGCGGTTTTCAAACGAGCTTTTCTTCGCAAGCAAAATATCTGCATCGTATTGTGATGGCATTGGAACTGGCGCTGTATCTTCACTATAGAGATCATCATTTACCTGCTCAAAGTTTGGTTCTTCTAAATCAGGTGCATAAATCTCTTCAGCTACACTTGGTGTCTCTTCTATATCTAAACTCATCTCATCTAGACTCAAATCAACATTAAAGTCTGAATCATCAAGGTGAGTGTTTAAAACTTCATTTTCAACGATTTTCTTCGGTGGTTCTACTGGTGTTGGTGCTTCTACTTTCTTAGGTGCTTCTTGTACAGGCTCATCAACAATAGCCTTAGCATCAACGATCTTATGCCCGATAAAATGATTTAATAATGAGATGATTTCACTTCGCACTAAAGGCTTAGTTGTATACTCATCCATACCTGCACCCATGAAACGTTCTCTATCCCCTTTATGTGCATTAGCTGTTAAGGCAATGATCGGAGTATGCTCAACATTAAAGTCTTCTTCATATTCTAAAATTTCTTGAGTAGCTTCAACACCATCAAGAACTGGCATTTGAATATCCATAAAGATAACATCAAATTGATTGTTTTTACGCTTTTCAAACGCTTCTAGACCATTATTTGCCAATGATACATCAAAACCGATATCTTCTAGTGTTCGCTTGATCAGTTTTTGATTAATCAGGTTGTCTTCAGCTACTAGTGCTTTAGCATCAAAACGAGATGTTTCATCATATTTACGTTTTTGAATTGTTTTTGTCTTTGTCTGGCTAAAGTCTTCTGCGTTATGAGTCTCAAGAATATTGCGAATCTTTGTTGCATTCATTGGCTCATATAAAACCTTAAGCAAGTTAAGGTTTAGTGAGTCGATCTTCTTCATATAATATGATTTTGTAATAAGAACCATATGCTCTGGATGATTAGCGTACTCTTTTAATGTATCTTCATTAGCATAATCATAATCTACAAATAAAAGATCATAAGAGATCTTTTGTTCAAGCTTATTCAATTCATTCATATTTTTAAAGCTTGCATACGACACGCCATAGAAATCAAGGTACTGGCGTAGGTTCGATTCTTGTACTTTTTTCTTTGAATCACTTTCAAGAATAACCGCGTTAATATTTGAATACTGGTTGCGCATTGATTCGTTAAGTGTTTCAATCTCTTCAAAATCAAGTGTAAAGAAGAAGGTTGTTCCTTGTCCTGGTTCAGACTCAAGATCAAGTTGACCACCCATAAGGTCAATAAAGCTACTTGAAATTGTAAGACCAAGCCCTGTTCCACCGTATTTACGTGTAATAGAAGAATCGGCCTGTCCAAAGGCTTCGAAGATATTTTCTCTTTGCTCTTTAGTTACACCGATACCACTGTCTTTTACACTAAACTTAATACGTGCACGACCTTCTTCTTCTATTGGCATCTTACGAATATCAACAGTGATCTGACCACCTGAGTTTGTAAACTTAACGGCGTTAGATAGAAGGTTAATAACAACTTCTTTAATCTTAGTCGGATCACCTTTAATAGGACGTTCAAGTTCAGGGTCAATGAAACAACCAAGATCAATATGTTTTTCAGAAGCACGTACAGCGTAAACTTCAACTGCCGATTCAAACTCTTCTGCTGCATTAAAGACGATTTCTTCGATCTCAAGTTTATTAGACTCAATTTTAGAAAGGTCAAGAATATTATTAATAATTTCAAGTAGGTTTTCAGATGACTTTTCAATAATATCAACGAATTCGCGTTGCTCATCATGTAAAGCTGTATCTTTAAGAAGTTCCGTAAACCCAACAATACCATTAAGAGGAGTACGGATTTCATGTGACATGTTAGCAAGGAACATCGATTTAGCTTCTGAAGCTTCCATCGCAAACTCTTTATCTTTACGCGTCTGATCAATAATCGTTTCAAGAAGTTGGTAAGCTTGTGCGGTACCCTTAGCAGTATCAAGGTTAATATGTGAAGCTATTTCAGATGATGACAGGTCATCACCCTCATGTGTATCTGTCGCAACACGCTGAAGAACAGTCTCAAGGTTTTTGATATTTCTTGCGATATCTGTTGAAAGTAAGATACCAAAGATAGCTCCAATGATTGCAAATGCCCAAATACCAATCGAAATAATAAGAATCTGAAGTTGATCTTGCTTATAAATCTCTGACTCTGTATCCATCGCTGCTAGTAAGATCTGTTCAGCCTCATCAATAAGATTAACTTTCTCAGAAAGCATGGTAAACCAAATACCTGCTTCTGTTGCGTATAGTCCATCATTCACAGCTTGCATGATCTCTGCACGCTCTAGCGTAATGTCCTCAAATAGCTCTGCATTATCTTCATCATCAAAAAGTGCTTTGATTTTCATCTTAAGGCCAGAATCGATAAGTGCATTGTAATTAATTGCATCGGCCTTACCAATAAGTGTTAACCAGACATTAAGTTCTTCCGAGTCAAATTTAGTCGAACGTGCTAGTGCATAGGTAATAAAGTCACGCTCAGAAGATGTAAACTCTTTTGCCTTTGCTAAGATAAGATAGGTTGTTGCAATTGAAGTGATCTTTTCATCAAGTTGAAATTCACGTATCTCTTCTAGCTCTTTAATAATCTGGTTCTGAGCGTTTCCATAAATGTCATAAAAGATTTCTTGAAATTCTACATTTTGGTTATCGACAAGAGGACGTACTTCAACAATGGTACTATAGTTAGCTTGAACTGTTTTAACACTTTTACATGCAAAACAGATACCGTCACCCGAATGATTATGTAAAGAAGGTGTTGATTTTAAGTGCTTTACATATGAGGCAATCTGCTTGTCAACATTTGCACGCTGAGATTTAAGTGATTCAGCAGTTGCATCGGAACTATTACCCATGTACATAACGGTCATACCACGTTCACGTGATAAATCCCCAATTAGTTCATTTAGTTGTTTGTTTTCAGTTAACTTACTTTGTAGTTTTACTGCTGAGTCATAACCGATATATGAATCGTAAACGTAAAAACTCGCAACTCCAATCAGTATGAAGATTGGAAAAAGACTGATCAGTCTAAGTCTGGCTTTAAGACCTATTTGCATTGGTTACCTACCTTATAATTGATCTGCATAAGCTTGTAGAGAAGCAAGGGCTTGCGCAGTGTTGTTGATATTATTTTCTTGTTGAAGCTGTTTTAAAACTTCTGAAATCTCTGTCAATCGAAGATTGTCACTCATTCCTTTAAGAAGAGTAGCAGTGTTATTGACTTCTTTTATATTCTGGCTTGTAATGGCTTTGTCAAAGTCAACTCGATGCGTGTTGACTTGTTCTTTAAAGTCTTGAATGAATTCTTTGACAATGTCTACAGGAATTCCAAGTTCATTTGCTGTGCGGGCCTCATCAATGTGTAAAGGAGGAACTTCTACGGATAAAGACTCTTGTGCAGGAGCTTCGTTGTCTGGACTTAACATGTCACCATATAAATCATCATCTTCAATAGAAGCTGTGTTTGGAACTTCAGAAAATTCTTCTGGCGCGCTAAAGTCATCCGAACCACCTAATAAATCACCATAAATATCATCATCTTCTACAGCAGTTGTATCGGGTGCTGGAGCAAACTCTTCAGGTGCGCTAAAGTCATCTGAAGTTCCTAATAAGTCACCATAAATATCATCATCATTCACTTCTAGACTAACTTCTGGATGGGCATATGATGGTTCACTTAAGTCTTCTGGGCTAACAAGTAAATCATCATACATATCATCGTTATGTGATAAAGGCGTTACATCTTCATCAATCAATATTGGACCATCTTCAGGTTGTTTAATATCGATACTCATATCAATATCACTTAAGTCTGGTTCTGGAACTGGTGTGTCTGAAATGGTAGGAACAGTAGTTTCTTCAGGAAGTTCTTTGCCTTCAAGTTTCGCAATTATTTTATAGAAATGATTAAGATTTGGTAGGACCTCTTCAGCATCTTTAGAATGGTTTACTACACTTAATACATCAAAGGCATCTTCAACACGAAGGTTCGCCGCAACACCTTTAAGTTTATGTGAAAGAATTTGCACATTGTCAAAGTCACCTGTTTTAATCGAAGCATATAAGTCATCATGAAACTCATGTGCTTGGTCAATAAAGTCACCTATAAATTCTTCAATAAGATCAACTGGCAGACCAAGCTCATCAGCTGCAATCTGCGGTTCATAGACATAAGTTCCAGATTTAACAAGATCACTTAGGTGTTCGCTGTCATCAGTTGAACTAACATAATCTCCAAGCATTGGAGTTGATTCTTTAACTGGAGCAAGTTCTTCTTCAAAATTAAACTCAGGCTCTTCTTCATAACTTGGCTCAGGTGTGTTATCAATTGAGATGTCTTCATCTAAGCTAAGAGGTTCATTAAAGTTGATATCAAGTGGAGCACCGAATTCATTCTCTGTTGCACCAATGTAATGATGCATTTCTAAATCGTCTGGGATATCAAGCGGTTCTGGTTCAGACAGTTCTTGTTCATAATTGTCTTCAAAACTTGGTAAAGAAACCTCAGGTTCTGGAGGTGTATCGAAATCTGTCTCAAATTCATCTGCACTCTTAGGAACTTGTAAGTCTTCTAAAGAAATATCTAACTGAGGAGTTGGTTCAACCTCTCTTGGTGCAGGCGTCGCTTTGATACCACCAGCTGCTTCTAAGTCCTGACTTGCTTGTAAGTCTTCACTGCCTGTTAGTGAACGAAGGCTTCTTATTGTTATAGCAAAGCCACTCTCTTCAGATGTAAAATAAAAAGGCGTTACATGTAATGCACATGAAAAATTTCTACCCTTGGCATGTATAATCGCCTTTGACTCATCTGTCTCACTGTGTAAGATGAAGTCAATCCATGAAAAATTTTTAAAATTGTGAATATATCCAGGCTTTTTTACAAATAAGTCAGCGAAATCATGAGATTCGTTTTGTAGTTCACCGATATTTTGGAAACCTAAACCTTTTAGGTCGTCCTCATCAATACCAACAAACTCTTTTCTTTGGTTGTATAATAACAATGCTTCCCCTTTTTAGAGTTCTTTTTCTTTCATCTTCTGATACATTGCAGAAGTCTCTTCAACGTCTTTACGTGCTGCTGGTCTACGTGCAGCTGCATATCCGATTATATTTCCATCTTTATCTTTTGATGGAAGTATTTCTGTTTCAACCCAGTAAAATAAACCGTCTTTACGAAGGTTTTTTACTAGTCCATGCCAAATTTGCCCACTTTGTATCGTTTCCCACATTTTTTGGAATGCTTCTTTTGGCATGTCTGGATGACGGATTAGACTATGGTTTTTTCCAATAAGTTCTTCTTTAGAATAGCCCGAAATCTCACAAAATTTTCTATTAGCATAAGTGATAACACCCTTAAGATCTGTTTCACTTACAATGACACGTCCCTGAAAAAGGAACTCTTCATCTTTAGCTTCTATCTGTCCCATGTAAAACCTTTAAAAAATACAGCTTGATTTATGTAATGATTACATTTAAGCATGCGGATTGAATAATATATCATATTCTACGCAAAATATAACTTATTTGTATAAGTTCTTAATGGAGATTGCGTCATTTATTCCCAAAATGTCGGCTATATCGTTCTGCGTTGCTGTTCGTAGTTCCTCAAAACTACCAAAATGATTTAGAAGTTTTTTTAACTTTGCTGGTCCAATTCCCTTTGTTTGTAATAGTTTTGACTCTTGGTCTTGTTTAAGCTTTGTCTTTTTGTGAAAGCTTATGGCATAGCGGTGTGCCTCATCCCTCATTCTTTGTACCCATTGCAGACGCTTATCACTTGTGCTAAGGTTAAAACTTTGTTCACTTGTGTGAATGATATCTTGTGCTTTTCCTTTTGCTCTATGTGTTTTAGCATCTATTTTTTCTTTTGAGATGGCAATAATGTCTATATTTGTACCAGATGATTGAAGAAGGTCTTTAGCTAGAGCTAAAAGCGTTGTCCCTCCATCTAGTACCCAAAGGTCTGGAGCAGGATTTGTTTCAAAACTTGAAATTCTACGGGTCAGAGTTTCTTTCATTTGGGCATATTCGTCGCGACTTTCAAGATGATATTGTCGATATCCTGACTTATTAAACTTTCCGTCTTCAAAACAAACCATTCCACCAACGGGTGCAACCCCTTGAAGATGCGAATTATCAAAGATTTCTATGCGTATCGGTCTCTTCTCTAGTGAACACAGTTCTTGTAGTTTTCCTTCTAAGTCTTCATATAAGGCATTAGCTTGTGTGTGATATTTGCCTAAAAGCTCTTGTGTGTTCTTTAAAGCAAGTTCGCAGAGCTTTGTTTTGTTGCCTTTGCGTGGAAAACGCAATGTTACAGTCTTTGAAAAACTATTCTTTAAATAATCTTCTATCTCGTTCATCTCTTCAAACTCATGTGCAACAATAATCTGTTTGCTTGTTAAAGGAGAGAGTTGGTAAAACTCTAAGATAGCACGTTTGTAGATTTCATCTCTATCGTATCCGTGATTTAGATGGATAAAATTATGTGAACTGGAGATGATTTTTCCTTGACGCATAAATAGACGTAAAATGACAGCACGTTTTTCGTCTGCATCAACACAAAATAGGTCAATGTCTTCAATGTTTGCGGTGTCCATTTGAGAGATTGAACTGCTTTTGGAAATCTTCTCTATGCTATCGCGCAAGAGGGCGGCTTCTTCAAAACGCATCTCTTCTGCAAGACTATGCATTTTTTTCTCAAGAGCAAAGCATAAGGAGTCTTTATTGTTTATGTATTCAATTCCCTTAGAAACTAACTTGTGGTATTCAATGCTTGATACCTTTTTCTCACAGGGGGCAAGGCATTTATTGATTTGATAATATAAACAAGCCTTTGCTGCATTCAGACAACTCTTTTTTTGTACTAAGGGTAGTAGCTCATACAAGGCATTTAAAGTGTCCCGTGCTGCGATTGAAAAGGGTCCGAAATATTGAACGTTTTTATCATTTAAAATTTTTCGTGTTATTTCAAAACGAGGATAGGCTTCATTTTTATTAATGTATATATAAGGGTAGGTCTTGTCATCGCGGAGTAAGATATTGTATTTTGGTCGTAACTGTTTGATCAGTGAGTTTTCTAAGATTAAGGCATCATGTTCATTTTCAACAATAATATAATGTAAGGTATAGACCTCGTGTAACATCTTTAAGATACGAGAATTTAGATGATGGTTCGGCGTAAAATGAGGTGAAAAACGAAAATAACTTTTTACTCTAGACTTTAAGTTTTTTGCCTTGCCTATGTACAGAAGTTTTCCTTTTTCATCATAATAATGATAAACGCCAGCAGCGTCGGGAAGTTGTTTGACCTGAGATAAAAGTGTTGGGTTAAGTTTTTTCATTAATAATGTGTCGTATCTCTTCTATGATATTATGGAGTTTTTCATCATGAACATTGTTCTCAAAGTCTCCGTGTGAGCGTTCTTGATACTCTTGCTCTTGGTGTGCAAGAGTTGAAAACTTCATAGGTTTCTTATGTGAAACGAAGGCTCGTATGTCATGAAGTTCAAATTTTGAACATTGTACAGGAGGGATAGTTTTTAAAGGTGTTTTTATTGAATTTATAATATTATCGAATTCTTGTTTTGCACCAGGATGATTGAGTGCAAAAAATAGGATATTATGTCGAATGTATCCAAAGAGAATAAATTTGTGAAGTCGCTGTGGAAGAAGTTCTTTTACAGCATTAATACATGATAAATTGCTAAGAGGCGAAAATGCCGATTGAGAGCGAAGATGAGACACAAGTTGTTTAGAGTTTTTCATATCACTATTATAACAGTTTTGATGTTAAGTATAAATGGATGTGGTTATAAAGCTCCTCCATATTATCCAGATGAGAAAGAGAGCAAGTAGACGTGGTATATGATGTAGTGATCGTTGGAGCAGGTATTGCAGGCTTGTATGCAGCAATCAACCTGCCAAAAGACAAGAAAGTATTGATTATTAACAAGGACCATCCTTGGGCATGTAATACTTTTTATGCACAGGGTGGTGTCGTTACCGCTATTGATGATGCAGATGAGGCTTTACATATTCGAGACACTATGGACTCGGGAGCCGGTTTATGTGATGAAGAGGCTGTTCGTGTATTGAGTGAACACAGCCGTGAAGTTGTTGGTGACTTGATAAAGCGCGGGTTTCAATTTGATAAAAATGACAAAGGGGAACTTCTATACACTAAAGAAGCCGCACATTCGGCAAGTCGAATACTACATGCTGGAGGTGATGCTACAGGGCGTTATATGCATTGCTTTTTACTGGAACAGAACCCTCATCCGATGCTTGAAGGTGCCCAGGTAACAGACCTTTTAATAGACGAGGGTAAGTGTTATGGAGTGTGTGTCAATAGAAATGGTGAGTCGAAACATATTTTTGCAAAAAACACTATTATCGCTTCTGGTGGAGTAGGTTCTCTGTTCGCTTATCATACCAATGCACGAACAATAAGCGGTGATCTTCAGGGGATATGTCTAGAAAAGGGTATTGAACTTGAACGGATGGAGATGTTACAGTTTCACCCTACTGTCTATGTCGGATCTAAAACGGCACAAAAGCAGCTTTTGACAGAAGCGTTACGGGGTGAAGGGGCAAAACTTGTTGGTGAGAATGGTTATGCTTTTATGAAAGATTATGATAAACGAGCAGACCTCGCACCAAGAGATATTGTGTCTCGTGCACTTTTTGATTATAAACAGAAAACAGGCGAACAAGTCTATCTTTCCTTTGAAAACTTTGAAGTCGAGTATTTTAATAAGCGTTTTCCTAATATCGCTGCAAACTTAAAAGAT
>JBFFDB010000025.1:0-10262 GCA_041559595.1 Sulfurimonadaceae bacterium | reverse complement strand
ATAATTTCTTCAGATCTTAAAATAGAAGAAAAATAAAAAAATCCAGTAGCTATAATTCCTGTTAACAAGACTTATTCTTAATGTTTGCCAATGACTTATAAGATAAAAAGACTTCTTGTCAACACTATTTTCATCAAGTAGAACCTTAAGAAATGTATCGTAGTTCATAAATAAACTGGCACTGTAGTATAAAGTAAAAGGGATTGAAGTGGTGGACAGCTAGGGATTCGAACCCTAGGTAGGTTGCCCTACACTCGCGTTCCAGGCGAGCGCCTTCGACCACTCGGCCAGCTGTCCATTGAAGCGATACGCTTGCAGGCCGAAAGTATACAAAGTCTTTAGAAAAACATTACTTAAACTAAGAGAAACAAAACTTTCTCCTATATTAAATAGTTCTCTTAAAATCTACAATATATAATTAATTCTAATATAATATTTTTCACATATAATAATTTACATATATCTTTTAACCCACGGGGAGGGTTCTTTATGAAAAAGATTACCGTCTTATTATTAGCTGTATTTCTTAGCATCACTCTTAGTGCACAAGAAAAACAAGTAGAGGCTAAAGAAGAATCCAAATGGGGAAAACTTGAGGGTCAACTCAGACTTTATCATGTTTTCTCACCTGCATATATCAAAAGTGGACGCCCTACTGATAACACTATTGAAGGAAGTACTATTGGAGGTCATTTACGTTACCTTAGTCCTGAGTTCTCAGGTTTTGGTGCGACCGCTGCTGTTTATTATGCACGAGGAACAGGTCTAAATGACAGATACCATGCAGACAGTATTATGGCAGCCGGACGTTTCTTTACACGTAACTACTCACCCAAAGCCGTCTTAGGTGAAGCCAATGTCCATTATAAAGATAAGACGCATCACGCTATAGCTGGACGATACAAGATAAATACACCTATCACAAATGCTATCTTTACCTATATGCCAAATATGTATCAAGCCTTTCAATACACAAACTCCGCACTTGACTCAACGAAGATAAGCCTTTTACAAATTGAGAAGATGGCTTATGGAAATCGTTCTCCCGTCGAGTTTGGTCTTATCGGAGAGGTGACAAGAACAGGTGGTGTAGCCCAAAATGGTCTGGACACTCGTGGTGATTTTATCGATATTGAAGAGCAGACCTTAGGAGACTCAAGTGCCAAAACAGATGGTGTCACAGCACTAGGTATCGAAAACACCTCTATCCCTGATACAAAACTAAGACTATGGGATTTTTATGGTCATAACATTATGAATATGCTGTATCTTGATGCGACCTATACGCCAAAAGATGCCTCTTTACCCTACTCTTTAGCAGGGCAGTATCTGAGAATTGACAGTATTGGTGACGCCTTGGCATTAAAAACAGGTTTTATGGATTCCACCTCGGCTTATGTAGTTGGTCTAAAGGCGACAGTGACATATAACAAAGCCTTTTTGTACCTGGCATATAACCATTCTGGCAACTCAAGGCTATTTAACCCATGGGGCGGAGATCCAGCCTATACTTCTTCATTCTTTTCAAAAAATGCTTACAGAGCAAATGTGGATGCATATAAACTTGGTTTTAATTATCAACTTCTTGATACCTTGAAGCTTATTACTTCTCATGCACAGTACAGTAAGTCAACTACTGAAGGTAAATTTGCCCCTATTGATGCAGGAGCACTTAAACTACCTGAAAATGACGCCTTTGAATCTGCTTTTTTATTCTCATATAATCCATTTAAAAAGCTTAATATCCTCGGTGGTCTTATTTATAAGACTAGTGAACACAACTATTTAAACGAACAAGTTAAGGTCTTAGATCTAGACTTACTTGTTACTTACAAGTTCTAAAGGAAAAGCCTATGAAAAAGATCTTTATTGTTTTCTATCTTTTGTGCACGCTGCTTAGAGCAGAAGACAGACCAAGCCTATCACTTACGAGCGGTTTCCTTGAGCCAGAGAGTCAACTCATAGAGAAAATGGTGTATGAGGTCGGAAAACGGGCGAAGATAGATATCAGTATTGATTTTCTTCCCAATAAACGCTCACTTATCCAAGCGAATAAAGGGGTTTATGATGGAGAAGGTGCACGTATTTGGGAAATAAACACGTTTTATCCCAATCTCATTCCTGTACCCGGACAGATTCACACTATCGACCTCATCGCATTGACAAACAGAAAGCTTGTCATCAACAAACCCTCCGATCTTGCAAAATATAACGTTGGTGTCATACACGGGATGAAGATCGCTGTTCTAATGGCAGAGAAGGCCAAGCCCATCTCTTTATATAAGGCGCCGAGTTATGATATCTTGTTTAATATGTTGACCTCCAATCGTTTGGATGTCGTCATCACCAACAGGATTGGGATTATCAGAAGCCTGGAACATATAGGAGAACATCAGCTGTTCATGATGGAAAGACCACTTATGACACGCCCTCTATATATGCAATTGCACACAAAGAACAAAGCCTTCATACCAAGATTGCAAAAGGCATTTGAAGCTATCCACGCGGATGGTACCTATACGAAATTTCAAGATGACTTTTACAAGCCTTACCAAAACAAGATGAAAACGGCCATTACAATACTCAAGAATACTGAATAGCCTCTTTGCTCAAGTGGAAAGAGCTCTATCTTCCTTTTAATACTCTTTGCATCAAAATATCCAAAGTGTTCAGATCCAGCTTTACATCCTTAAGCTTGTCTTCGTCATTGGCATCTTCTTTTAACATATTGATCATGCGTTCGAGCTCTTCTACATCCTTTTTATCAACAGTAAGCTGGTTGGAGAGTTCAGTTTCTAGGTTAATCCTTCTTTCTAGGACTGCATTGAGCTCTCCTAATTGTTTATTCTCTTCTCGTGTCTGTTCTAATCTTGAATGAACTCTTGTTTGTAACATATTTAAAGCATCTTCAAGTAAATGTAGTTCGTCTTCTTTTCCTTTTAAGTCAAGCACTAAAGGCTCTTGCTTTGATCCTTTTTCACCTATCTCATACGCATAATCGACGATCTTATATAAATGCCTTGTAATCATATATGAAAAAATATAAAGTATCAAAAATGCTACGATAAAGGTCTTTATACTTTGTGTAATAGCAATCATTATGAGCCTATCAAAGACCCTATCTCGAATCAATTTAAGACTAGACTGCAGTTTTAAAACACCAAGTTCATGTCTTTTTCCATTATACACATATGAAAGGGCATACTCCTTATTAAGCGTATCATCACCTAAATCCGCTCCATAAACATAAGTCAAAGTCCCTTCTTCACTAATAGCAGCATAGGTGATATCATTAAAACTCAAAAGGTTTTTAAGCTGTATCTGTATAAGTTCAGTATTGCTTTGCCAAAGTGTATGACTAAGGCTTTCTAAGGTAGAGTTTTTAACTTGCTTCAGTCGTTCAGTCATTAAGTCAGTCTCACTCTTATAATCAATAAACAGTTGTATCCCTGTCATAATGATAGAGAAAAATGTACTTACTAAAATAATATTTCTAATTAATCTAAAGCCAATTGGGTCTTTAACTATTACCATCTACTTCTCTGTCTTATAAATTTAATATACTGGTACATATTTGACTTTATTATACACAAAGAAGCTCCAAAAGATATGAGTTATTCATCTATGGCTTCAAACTCTTCTTTTGCCTCACCACAATCAGGACATACCCAATCATCTGGTAAGTCATCGAAAGCTGTTCCTGGAGGTATATCTGCTTCAGGGTCACCTAAAGCTGGGTCATAAATATAATCACAGGTCGGACATTTATACTTTTTCATCTTATCTCCTTATCCCCTCTCTAAAGTCTAAGCGGGATTAATCTTTACCTATATTCTAAGCCAGCTCATATTAATCTTGAGCAAACTTTTTATTTCACAAAATCGCTTTCAGTTAGGTTTAGAGAAACTTTCCATTTCATGAAACCGTCTTTGGCTAGTTTTAAAGAAACTTTTCACTTTGTGAAATCGCCTTCGGCTAGTTTTCACGATGCCTTCACAATTAGTTTCTACTATTAGACATCTTAAAAGATAACAAAAAGGATAAAAAATGAAAAACTTAATTAAAACATTATTAACAGCAACTGTTCTTATCGGCCTGCTAAACGTTTCAGCTGTGGCAGATATTAAAAAAGGTCAAAAACATTACCTTAAAACATTCAAGTCAAAGTTCAAAATGAATGGGGTCAAGTTTGCTACTCTTCACACTCAAGATGAATGGAGAGAGCTTTTTGAGAACAATGGAGAAGGGTTTATCCGCGAGTTTAGTGAACGTTATCCAAAAGCACAAAAGCTTTTAAGCAATCCAAAAAGTTGGAACAAAATCCAACACGTTCGTGACTTTGCAATCGAATATGCAAACGACTCAGGTAATGTCCCATCATGTGGGTAAAGAGTGAGCTCCGTACAAACGGTCTCTCCCTTAAGAAAATTAAATTCATCTAAAAAAGGATAAACAATGAAAAGTATGACAAAGACTTTATTAGCATTAACACTAATAACTACAGCCGTAATGGCAAATGACGGTGCAGATTTATATAAAAAATGTGCTAGCTGTCATGGTACACTTGGCGAGAAACAAGCACTAGGTAAAAGCAAGGTTATTAATGAAATGACCCAAGAGGATCTTGTTACCGCTTTAAAAGGCTATCAAGATGGATCATACGGAGCGTCTATGAAGGCTCTAATGAAAGGTCAGGTAGCTAAACTGAATAATAAAGATATAGATGCTTTGGCACACTATATTTCAACGATGAAATAATAAGGAAGCTGCTATCTATAGGTTGAGCGTAAAGGCAAGACTAAAATGGACTCAACTAAGATCAAGTAATTTTCTTGGTCTTACTACATAAGCTGTTATAATGTCTTATGATAAAAGATAACCTACAAACAGGAATGATGATAGTATTTATCATTGTTCTTATACTTGCTTTATATAAATTCTATAAGATATTCAATACCCCAACTTCAGGTCCAGACACGCACACACAGCATGAACAGATTCAAGATATCATAGTGAAGTTTCTCAAAGATATTGAAAGCACAGATATTGATGCTCAAGAACTTTTTAATCGTTTACAGGGGCTTGATTCACTTAAAGACGATGTCTACAAAAACTTCAATCTAAACCGCTTAAACCAACTCTTGCAACAACTCTTTTATACCTATGAAGTTGATTGCATTTCTGAACTTATACTCACTCTTAGATCTGCTCCTGAAAAAGCCTAGTTAGCTCTTCTGGCCTTTAAGAAGTTATATATATCTCTATAGGCTTCCCATGGCGTTGAAGTAATATAGATAATATTATGCTCTTTACAAAACTCTTCTGTAATAACAGCCGCTTTTAGCAGATAAAAACGTGCCGCTTTCGGGTAAAGGTGATGTTCAACCTGCGTATTAAGTCCTCCATAGAACCAATGAATAAACCAACCGCCTTTGATATTCCGACTTGTTCGGTTTTGAAGTTCTAACCATGTGAAATCTTTGTATGATTCTTCAGGGAACATCTCCAATCCAAGATGATTTGTAATAATAACAGCACCAAACCATGCTGACCAAAGAAAGTACATACCGACAACAGTTGCGAGACCTAAAGTCCAACCTAAGCTATAGATAACAAATGCAGGAAGCAGTAAATTAAGTCCGAGTAAGAATAATTCACCATAATAACGCTTTTGAACCACAAAGACTAGAGACTGGACCCAAAATACGCCATACAACAACAATAGCAGTGGCCAAAATAATATATGCTGATATTTATGAAACAGCCTTGGGTATAAATGTCTCTCAATAAAGGCACCGCCACATGCATCAATATCCATATCTTTATCTATGATATTTGTATATGTATGATGTAAAAAATTATGCTTCTTTTCCCACCATGAACGAGAAATCCCCATGATAACATTTGCGAACAGGTAAGAGATTCTTTTATTTGTATCACGTGAGGAGAAGTATTGACCATGAATTAGATCATGTGCCACAAAGGTTGAACGCATTATCGTGGTTGCAATCAAGATAATAGTAATAAGTGGATGCCAGTTTGCTACAGAATACAGCGATACAAGCAAAAGAGAGATTACAATAATAAACTCAAATACAGCACGTCGAGGACATTTGGTATATAGCCCAGCTGCTTTGACCTTCGACTTTAATTCTGCAAAGAGGAAATTAAACTCTTCATTTGTATGTTTTTGCTCACTCATCTAAACCCTTATAAAAATAAATAACATTTGCTTGTATAAAGTTTTAGTATAAAAGCGTGTATCGCATAAGCGCTTTTCCAAAGAAAAGCCTACTTATAACGATAGGTAATACGGCCTTTATCAAGACTGTATGGCGTAAGTTCAAGTTTAACTTTATCACCTGGAAGAATCTTAATATAGTGCATACGCATCTTACCAGCGATATGACATAAGATTACATGGCCATTTTCAAGTTCAACACGAAATGTTGCATTTGGAAGTGCTTCGATAATCTTACCGTCAACTTCAATAACGTCAGTTTTTGCCATCTCTAGTTTCCTTTATATAATTGATAGAATTTCAGCTTTTCCGTTGATAACAGCGACAGTATGTTCATAATGCGAACCTCTTAAACCATCTTCACTTATCACGTCCCAGCCATTTTCTAAAATTTTTGGTTGGCCATCTTTTTGGCATATCATTGGTTCTAAACAAAAAACCATCCCATTTTTGATCTTCGGTCCCGCTTTTGGATTCGGTGAATCCAAATAGTTAGGAATTTCAGGAGCTTCATGGGGCTTCTTACCAATACCATGACCACAAAAATTACGTAATGGGACATATCCACGACTTGTAATAAAGGTCTCTAATTCTAATGAGAGCTCTTTAAATCGCATCCCGTCTTTAATAACACTTATTGCATGATAGAGACTATCTTTTGCACAAGCAATCAAATCTTCATCTTCTTTTGTAATCTTCCCAACACCGACACTAATCGCGGCATCCCCAAAATAGCCATCAAGTTCAGTACCGATATCAAAACCGATAACATCGCCCTCTTGGAGTTTATAATCCGTAGGAATCCCATGAATGATGACTTCGTTAAGAGAACAACATACAGAAGAAGGAAAGCCATATAGGCCTTTAAATGAAGGTTTTGCACCTTTTGAGCGAATATAGTCCTCAGCCATAGCATCCAGTTCGACTAGAGATGTACCGACTGTGGCATGTTCACGCATAAGGTTCAAGGCACCGGCAACAATCTTGTTGGCGGCGCGCAGTTTATCTATTTCTGCTGGCTTACGAAGCGCAATCGACATGGTTAAAGACCAACCGCCGAAAGTGTTTCATACTTTTGCATATAAACCTGAGCTTCGATCTTACGCATTGTGTCAAGAGCTACTTGTACAACGATAAGAACTGCTGTTCCTCCAAAGAAGAAAGGAACACCCATACCTTTTACAATTACCCATGGAAGTGTTGCCACTAAACCAAGGTATATTGCACCGGTAAATGTCAAACGGCTAGCTGTTTCATTTAAGAACTCAGCTGTGTGTGATCCTGGGCGTACACCTGGGATAAAACCACCTTGACGTTTAAGGTTTTCAGAAATATCTTTAGCATTGAATGTGATCGATGCATAAAAATATGCAAAGAAAACAACAAAGATAAAAGTAAACACATTAAAGAAATATGAATTTGGATTCATAAGATCTGCAACAAACTTCAAAGTATCAGAACTATCTGGACCAATTTGACCCGAAAGTATTGTACCTGGGAACATCAAAATTGCCGAAGCAAAAATAACTGGAATAACACCAGCAAGATTCACTTTGATTGGAATGTAGTTCATAACACGCTTGTTCTGGTTTTGCATCATTACTTTTTTAGCATAAGTGATAGGCACACGGCGTTCACCAAGCTCAACGTAAATAATGATACCAACTGTTCCAAGAATGATAGCTACAATACCAAGGATCTGAAGGAAGTTCATACCACCAGTGTTTAAAGACGTAATTGTTGAACCAATTGCAGAAGGAATCGAAGATACGATACCTGCAAAGATAATTAAAGAGATACCGTTACCAATACCACTTTGAGTAATTTGTTCACCAATCCACATCAATAACATCGTTCCAGCAAGCATTGAGATAGCTGCAACAATTAAGAACTCATTCATATCCGCAACCATAATAGCAGATGAGCCATCAGGACCTGTTAGGTTTTGAAGTCCAACAGAAACACCAATAGCTTGTACTATAGTAATAGCAATCGTCGCATAACGAATAATCTGCATATACTTAACCATACCATCACGTTCTTTTTTCATTTGACCTAAAGCTGGGAAAGTCGCAGCAAGAAGTTCCATAATGATAGAAGCAGTAATATAAGGCATGATACCAAGTGAAATGATAGATAGACGCTCAGCTGCGTTACCATTGAACATATTAAATAGCCCAAGTGCATTATCAGAGTTGCTGTCGAAGAAAGATTTGATTACCTCTACATCCACACCCGGTACTGGCACATATGCCAGCATACGGTATAGGAATAAGAAGCCAAGAGTAATAAGAATTTTATTTACTAAAGACTTACTCACAATTATTTTCCAGTAACTGTAACGTTCTCATCTTTAATTTTGCTAGCTAGGTCTTTTGCAGTTGCACCAACTAGTTTAATTTTAGAGATTGAGTTTGCTACTTTATGAACTGAACGGATTGTCTCCATTGTGATCTCAGAAAGTTCTGCTACTGCTTTAACGCGTTCAACGTTGATAACATATGGCTTGATCTTACGAGAGAAGAAACCTGTTTTCGGAATACGTTTAGCAAGTGGCATTTGACCACCCTCAAAGTTACGCTTACGGCTGTAACCTGTACGAGATTTTTGACCTTTTTGACCACGCCCAGCAGTTTTACCTGTTCCAGACGCTTGACCACGACCTACACGTTTACGGTTTTGAGTTGAACCCTCTGCCGGTGAAAGATTTTCTAATGACATTGATTATCCTTTTAAACGATCAAGTGCGTTAATAGTAGCACGTACAACCGTTGAAGGGTTGTTTGATCCGATAGATTTAGTCAAGATATCTTGAAAGCCTGCAAGCTCAAGAACTGGACGCATTGCACCACCAGCGATAAGACCAGTACCTTCAGATGCTGGACGCATGATAATACGTGATCCGTTGAACTTCTCTTCGATATCATGAGCAATAGTAGTACCTTTGATACTTACGTTAGTAATGTTTTTAAATGCATTATCTACTGCTTTTTTGATAGCGTCAGGAACTTCTTTCGCTTTACCGTAACCATAGCCAACTTGACCATTTTTGTTACCAACTACGATAAGTGCTGTAAAACGGAATCTACGACCACCCTTAACAACTTTTGTAACACGACCGATGTTTACAATCGATTCTTCAAATTCGTCTCTATTGATTTCCATCATTCGTCCTTACATCGAAATTTCATTAGCGCGTACAGCGTCACCAAACGCTTTTACAACACCATGATAGATATAACCATTACGGTCAAAAGTTACTTCAGAGATACCAGCACCTTTAAGAGCGGCAGCCATAGCTTCACCAACCTTAGCAGCACCCTCTTTGTTAGCTTTAACATCTAAAGCTTTTGAGTGAACAGAAGCTAAAGTAGTTCCTGTTGCATCATCAATCGCTTGAGCTGAAATAAAACGGTTTGAACGGAACACAGATAAACGTGGACGCGCTGCACAACCAGAAATTTTTCCACGGATACGACGTTTACGTTGGATACGTGTTTTGTTTTTAGTTTTTAATACTTTTGCGTTCATTATTTCGCTCCTGTCTTACCAGCTTTACGCGTGATATGCTCTTCCATATACTTAACACCTTTACCTTTGTAAGGCTCTGGTGGACGGAATGAACGGATCTCAGCTGCTGCTTGACCAACTTTTTGATTGTCAATACCTTTAATAGTAATAACATTCTTTTCAACTGACATTTCAAGACCATCTACGATATCGTAGTTGATGTCATGAGAGTGACCAAGTTGAAGATTTAGTACCTTACCTTTTACAGCTGCTCTGTAACCAACACCGTTGATCTCAAGTTGCTTAGTAAATCCAGTCGTTAAACCAGTGATGATGTTTGCAGATAAGGCACGGTATGTACCCCAAAATGCACGATCAACTTTAGCTTCAGATTTAGTAGTAAAAGTTAGGATTTGACCCTCTATAGAAATACCAACATTACCTTACCGATTTTAGTGTTTTCTGCTTTTTCCTTTGGTATCTATCCATTTATTCAGGCTCAGGAGATTTT
>JBFFDB010000024.1:0-10450 GCA_041559595.1 Sulfurimonadaceae bacterium | reverse complement strand
TTGTCTCATCAGGAAGTTCTATCGACTTGTTGTCTCGATCGTACAGATAGGGGTTCGGATAGATGTGTGTGGAGTTCTTACTGAAGAACCCAAGTATTCTAAGGTTTGGCGTTGTGAAGATGATCTCTATATTAAATGACCTCTGAGTTATAAGGTTGTCGATATAAGCATAAGAAAAAAGTAGCTGACTCATTCGCCCAAGAAGACCGATCGACTGGTATTGTGGTGCAACACCATCGGTCTTGAAGTTATAAAAAGTCTTCCCCTCCAGTTTTATCTTATGTACCGTTGCAATACCTATAAGGCTTCCATTTTTTCGGACAAGTAAGATCCACTTTGAGTCCAGAAGAGAGTGGTCCAAAAACTCATCCCCGAAGTCTTTCCAGTTACTGATAAAAAAATCTCTCACCTCATTTTTGACCAGTGTTTTCGTAGTATCATGAGCTTCTGTTAAGTCACTAATGATCTCAGTATCAAAATAGTGATGTCGTTTCTCTTTATAAAGATGAAACCTTCTTTTTCGACTTTGACTGCTCAAGTTTTACGACCTTATCCAGATTTTTATTCTTTCAATTATTATCTTATTGTCTCGATAAAAAAGAAGATTGCTTTTCACCTCGTCTTACTACAGAAACTACTTACGTAGTTTTGCCTGTTCAAGCTCCCAGTATTCCATATCAAAGATATCAGAAGGCTTTAGGCTTTTCCAGCCGCCAAGGTTTTGAGCAAGGGTCATCGCATGAATAGTATGTGAGACAATATCAAAGATAATGTTAGTCTCTTTTTCATCTTTTCCAAAGCAGACAAACCCCACCCCTTTGATGATCGCATAGCGTGGTGCAAGGTCAAGCATTATCTCATCTTTTGCATGGGCCTTAAAATATTTTGTATATCTAGAGCTAAAGGCTTGTAGACCTTCTTGAATACTATCCTCTATGATGGCTGGAAAAGGCTTAGTGCGGATAACATGTTCAGGTGTTAAAGGACCATTCTCAAAAATATCTTTCAAGTTTTTAAAGTTAGAAAAGTTCACGGCTTCTATACTAGAGCCAAAACGCATTACAACATCGCATCCGCGAAGCTTAGAAACCTCAGTCTTTAATTCACTTGTAAAGGACTCATCCAACTGACAAAAGCTCTTAGAAAAGCACAACTCTTTTGGAGCGGCTTGTTCTTTTAGATAATCTTCTGCCTTAGAAACGATAGCTATCATCTTCTCATACGACACCTTCGCATCTTCATCAAAACTGAAAACACCATGGTTGAGTAAGATGATTCCATCAAGGCTTGACCAGTCAACGTCTTTCGTTTTCTCATACACTTCTTTTGCCAGTACAAAGCCAGGCATAACATAATCAATGAAGAGCATATTTGGACCATACAGCTCTTTTAGACGCTTTTCACCTTGAGGAGTGTTTGAGATAGTCACTATAGCATCAGCGTGAGTATGATCAACATACTTAAAAGGGATAATAGCGTGGAGTATCGCTTCAATAGAAGGGTTTGGAGAGCTTTTATCTTGCAGGGCTTCACGTTGTTGTGCCACCATATCCGTATCACTTAGATAATCAAGCTTTGCCATCTCTTTAAGTACTTGTAAATCAACAGCAGGAAAGCCAGGTTCTTCAATCGTATCAAGATTCCAACCACTTCCTTTAACATATAGATGAGTAGCACTCTTAACCGAAGTATTTCCGCCTCCATGAAGAACCAAGTCCATATCTTTGCCCAAAAGTTGAGAAGTATAAACGCGCATGGCTAAATCTGTCTTGTAGTTTTGTGCTTCGTTATCGTCAAAAGTTGATTTCATAGTCTCACCATAGTTTTTTTGTATTCTATCGAAAATTATTATTGGGTACCTAAATCGATCCAAAAACATCACGTATCAGTTTTGATTTCTGTACTAATGGGTTTTCTCTTATCTTTTGCTCTTCTTGTTGAATCTTGATAAACAGACCTATAATTGCTTTTTTTGTCACATAAGTATCTAAGTTCTTAGGCGGTATATACGAATCTAGACCATATGATTTACCTAGACTAGACAAGCTATCCTTATAAGGTATCACATCACTATTGTCATCATAATAGCTTCTGACTTGTTTATAATAATAACTCACTTTATTTTTATCCATCATCTCTTTAACGATGGGTTCTATCTCTTGTTCAAGCGCTGTGTTTGTATGCTTTTTAAAATATTGTGTCAATGCATCTTCATCACTATTAAGAATCTTTTGAGCGTCAGATATCGTCATATTCTTTATAGCTGAGAAAAATATCTTAGTAGTTTTAGGAGCTGCCTGCGTTGCGGCACTGTTCATTGATAAGACAAGGTTATTCAACATCTCATTCCCGCCACTTTTACGGATCAGTGATTCCATCTTTTGAATGTTTTTGGGTAGATTAATCTTGGCTTTTTTGTCATTAAGGTATCCATCTTTCTTTCCAAGAGTCTTTACCGCATACTCAACACCCTGCTTAAGGGCAGCTTTTAATGCATCATCTTGCATAGAGCCTGAAGAACTTGTTTCTTGCGATGAGACTTCTTCATTAATCAGGTTTTCTGCTATATCTAACCAACCTGCATTTAGATTTGTAAGTAATGTCAATGCAAAAACAATTGTGATATATTTCATTTTCTTCCTTTTATTCTGGTGTATTATACTCTCTGTCACCTGCGTCACCAAGACCTGGAATAATAAACTTATTTTCATTTAGTTTTTCATCTACTTGAGAGATATAAATATCAACGTCGCTATATCTCTTTTCGATAAGGTCTATACCCTCAGGTGAACCAATGATATTTAAACAGACAATATCTAGAGGATTTCTAGTTTTTATGACATCAATTGCATCACATAATGAACCCCCTGTTGCCAACATCACATCAACTAAAATAACTTTTTTTCCAGAACAGTCAGGCAGTCTGTCATAATAGAGTTTGCTCTTATGCGTAGTTTCATCTCGCTTCATTGCTAAAAACCCACCCGTTACATTTGGCAAGCACTCCATTACGGATTCAAGCATAGGCATGCCAGCTCGTAGCACTGTAACGACGACAAAAGACTCTTCATCTAGTACTTCATGTTGCTTAGGCCCATTCCAAGTCTCTACTGTCTTAGTATGTAGACCCTCTTCTTTTAATGCTTCATTTAATAGTAGTCTTGTTATCTCTTTTACATTATGACGAAAACGAAGTGCATCTGTATTTGAGTTGCGAAGAGTTGAAATAAGTGTTTTTATTATCGGTGTTGTAACTTCATGAGTCATATGTAGTCCCTTTAGCTTTTTTACATTCTATCATTTAAACTAAGTTCTGTACAATACCACTTATGGAAAATATAATCTTATTAGGCTTCGCCATCTTCTTTTTGACACTTATGTTTAGGCACGTATATTTTACAAATGCCTTTTTCTCACAATTAAAAAAACAGCACACAGCTATTTGGAAAGAGCTTGGGGAACCTCAATGGAAGATACATTTTGGGGATGACAGTTTTACAAATGCGATGAAGTACATTCGTCAAAAAAAGTTTTCGGACCTTAATGATGATCTACTTCAAGACTATTATGAAAAACTAAAACGTGTTGAATACGCTGCGCTTGCCCTTGCACTTATTATTGTTGCAGCGACAATAGTAGATGTAATACAAGGATAGCACATGGAAAGTATGGGAAATGAAAGCTACAATATCGTCGTCTTCATCATTATGGCAGTTATCACATTAGTTGTGCTTAAACTGCCAAAATAAGCCATGGCAGTCGCAAAGCGATATTTCTTTAGAAAGAAAAAAGACTAGAACAATACTGGTTCTAAGTCTTCTGCTGGATTAAACTCTTCAAAATCTTCGATAATTCTATCAAACATCTTTTTTGTTTTTTCAGCCTTTAGTGTATATTCATCAAATATATATTTTGATGAAGGAAACTCTTCACCTAACTCTTGATAAATTGCTAAACGACCATTAATATGCTTGTTAAACTCACCAAATGCATTACGTAAGAACTCCTTAGTTGTTGTGTGACGCATTAATGACTTGATCATACGCTTACGTTCTTTAATCGGTAAAGACTCATCAATTGCTTCTGCGACACGTTTGATATCAAGACGAGAAAGGTAAACACCTGAATGTGCAGGGCCTAGAAGTTTTTCTGAAAGTTCATCAACAAAGGCTGGTGTTTCTTCATTATTATCTTCTTCTTCATCTATCTGTTTTTGTTCTTCATTGATACAACGTTCTGTAACGAACTTATCAAACTCTGCTTTTAAATCATCTAGGTTATTAAAATCTTTCATTTACTTTCCTTTTATCCATATATTGTAATTAGTTTGTGCAAGCACCTTTGAATACTGCGTATTGTCAATAAAATCTGCACCATATACAGCAGCATAATCAGCTAGATTACTATCCATTTTAAGATCTATCAAGACGGTGTCTTTATTGATCTTAGTGAGTTTTGGAGCTGATGGAGTAGCATTGATAAAACCGTCATAGGAAGAAAGGTCTATCTCCACATCTTCAACTGCTCTATCAATATCTACAGTGATACCATCTAGCTCTTTTGTATGTTCTTGCATCAGCTTCATACATGATTCTACTCTGTCATTTAAAAGGACAAGCTCTTTAATGCCAGAATCTTGAATATGCATCAGTATAGACTTTGCAAGCTTTCCTGAACCAAGAATAGCTAACCTAGAAACAGCCTTTTGCTTTAAAAGAGAACAAATGGCTCTACCACTCGCCAGCTCTCCATATAATTCACCCTCTTTTACAATTATAGTATCGCAAAATCCACAGGCCTTGACTTCATCACTTTGATGATTAAGTTGTTCCATCACACCTTCGACATACTCTGATGCTAATGCTACACCATTTAATTTTGCTTCTCTTAAACCCGCGACTGTAAAATAAATATCATCTGGGCGAATATTCATAGGAATACACATCGCATTATCGCCATTGTCTTTAAAATAGCGATTGAGTGTTACCGAAAAACGGTTCTGTTGAGCATACTCTGCAAGAAAACCAAATAAAAATGATTGTGTGTCAATTACATTATCATCATTCATTGGCGCACTTAAATTCTCAGCCATTCATACTTCCTTTCATTATTCTATTCCCCATAATTCTTTTGCTTCTTCTTCTTCAACCTGACATCGATGACATATCACTTCGCCACCTCTGTATGTGAAGTAATTATCACATTCATGACAACGTCTGATCGTAAAACTTACTAAACGCTTGACTTCAGGCTCAAAAAACTGCTTTAAATCAAAGGTATCCGCCAGTGCAATTGAGTCCGGTTCACACACATCATGACATAAATGACACTTCACACATAAAAATGGGTCAAAATCAATCTTTGAGTTTTTCATATCTGAAGTCAATGCGGCTGTTGGACAGATACGGTAACACATCTGACAGGCGGTACATGTCTCTTCATCTAGTGTTTTCATACTTGTAAATGACAATTCATCTGCATTTATGACGTGATACACAGAAGGCTTAGGAGCACGCTTTAAGGCAGTAAAGAATATTTTACGCTTATCAGGAACGCCTTTTTGCTTTAAACGTTCTATATCCTCTGTAAAGACCTCATGACGTAGCTCTTCATCTGCTTCAACTTCCACACGTCTATCAAAATCATGTTTTGCTTTGGCCGCATTTTTAAGGGTCATGTTTCTAAAGAAGCCACGCCTATCATCATTTGATTCAATCTCTTCACTCTCATATCCTATCTTTTGCATCTTGATAGACTTAGGCGATTCTACTGCTTCTAAGATGAAGTTAGCTTCTTCTATATTAGACTCAATCTGAGGCAAAAGTTTTGCAGCTATCTCACACCCATCACAATGCCCTATATCACAAACAACATCTTCTTTTAAAAGGGCGAGCGAAGTCAGATGATCAACTGAAAGGGCTGCAATACAGGGAATATTCTTCTTACACGAAAGAAGAGTCTCTTGTGACTGAGCAAACTCAAAAAAGAAATTTGTCTGATTAAAATCATCAAGAGTAAAAGCCTCTGTAGGACAAGCAGCTACACAGCCGCCACAGCCAACACATGAAGACATATTAAACGAAGGAAGATGATTGTCTACAGAGATGATATCTACAGGACAGATATCAACACAGTGTGTACACTCTGAAAACTTTGCGAGCGCTCTAACACACTTTGCAGGATCTAAGGTTAAACCACTCATCTATATAATTACGCTGCTTTTTCTACACTAAGGTATTCATTATCAGCAAGAATAAACTCAAGAGTCATCTCCGCTGCATCATAATAAATAGGCGTACGCGCTTCATACTTAACATTGATTAGGTACATAGGTGCCCACTTTAACAAGTGCTTATTTAAGAAGGTCTTTTGAGCAAACTGAAAGTGTTTAACAGACTCTTCATCTCCGGCAACAGATGCTGCGATTTCAGCTTCAACGAGATAATGCATAAACTCCAACTCGACACCAATATGATCAGCCGATACAGCACGAGCTTTTTCAAAGTCAACAACATAGTCAAACTCATGGTACATGTTTGTCACAGGGTTAGCTCCACCTGTTTCAATCATCTGGTCTTCTCTTGTATAAAATGTTTCATAAGGAACAAGATGAAGTAAAGATATATTTGCAAAATCAACATTTAAATGTTGTTCTAATAGAGTTTTATTATCTTCTGATTCAAGAATCTTCCACTCTTTTAAAGAAGGAAAAAATTCACGAATTTCTTTATCTTTTAAAATCATGTCTAACATCTCGTTATCAAGTTCTTGAAGTAAAACGCGCGATAAAAGTGCATATATATTGCTACGTGCTTGTGTTTGTTCCATAAAATATTATCCTATAGATAGTCAAAAAAAACTATCCCAATTTATTATCTGCGATTATAGTACAAATAGCTTAATATGGAGTTAGTTGAGTGTGAAAGAGAAAGAGTTAAAGGAAGAAAATTTTCTTCCTTTAGAGGCAAATAATCCCGAAGGATTACTTTTTGATTTTAACGCTATAAGCTTCTTCTGAAAGAGGAACCCATGGACGTTTGATGAACTGAGGACGACGCCATTTATTTGTCGAGTTAAGAGGACGAGTAAGCTCATCTCTCCATGCTTGATAAACTTTTTGGTTGTTCTCATAGTTAACAGAGATGTCACCAATCTTATCACCCACTTCTGCTTTAGAAAGGATAACTTTTTGGTGCCAACAATGCATACCAGAAATAGGATCTGGGTGTGGTGCAGCCACAGCATTTTGCCATGAACCTGAAAGACCATCCCACCAGATGTTATCTGAATCTTTGTTGTAATCAGCAAAACGCTCAGATTTGAATGGAACGATACCTTGAGTATATTTCATCTTACCCTCTTTACCGTCCATCTGAAGTTCAGCAGTTGGTACACCAAAACTGTTGATACCAGTTGTACCACTGTAATCTTCAATCTTGATCTGTGCACCTTCAGAACCCGCGTTAACTGGTGACTCAGCCATAAATGCTGCATCATTCATATTACGAGGCGCCTTAGTACCGTCAACTTTACCATCACTAACACCATTAGGGATAGTTACAGAGTTAACTAGTTTCCAACGACCACCATGGTGTGAACAAGCAAGAGTACCCGGAAGAACACCCTCAGTTGGAACTGCCATAGCTACGAAGTAACCTGAGCTTAGACCAGATACTGAATCCACGATCTCAACACGGATAGAATCTCCACGTTTGAAACCTTGACGTTTAGCATCTTCAGTCGAAATCCAGATTGGATCGTGATTCTGAGAGATTTCCATAAGGTGCTTCGAGTTAGCCGAACGTGTATGAATGTTATATGGTAAACGGAACACAGTATTAAGTGCGTATGAGTTTTCCTCAGTCATATACATGTGGTTAACATGAGATACGATCTCTTGCATACCTTTTTTCTCTTCTTCATCACGTGGATAGAATGGGATAGCAAATTCTGGCCATTTCCACTCATCAGAAGCAAACCACTCAGAGAAGAAATCAAGTTTCTTATCCATCGTAGCAAAACCTTCCATTTTCTTACCATCGACAACAACACCAATTGGTTTCTTACCAGTTGGGTATTTCCATGCATCACCATGAGCGTCAGCAGTAATAACACCTGTACGCTTATCAGTGTGAACATGGTGCTTGTTATATTTATGACCATGAGCGATTAGGTTTTCACCATCTTCTTTAAGCTCACGTTCTTGTGGAGAATAGATATGGTTTTCTTCCATCCATGCTCCGTGATCTCTCATATACTCGTAAACTGGGAATTCAGAATCTTTGTATTTAGGATCATTTGTTGCAGTCTTCTTAAGATTTGGTAAGTTATCACCAAATGCTGCATCATACCACTCAGAAATAGTAACTGGTTTACCTGGATGACGCTTAGATTCCCACATTTTCTTAATGTTAAGTGAACCATCTGGATCAATGTAATTAACACACATATCAAACCAGAACTCATTCTCTTCCCATACTTCACCAAGACCAGCTTTGATGTGAGCCTCAAGTGTAGCACGGTTAGGGTTGTTTGGCTTCCAACCAGCTTTTTCAAGAGCAACACGCATAACTGGTTGACGGAAAGACGTCCAACGAGCTGGCATAGTAGCTTCTGAATGCTGATCATGACGCTCACCAGCAAGACCCACTGGAAGAACATAATCAACATACCAGTTAGTTTCAGACCAAACTGGAGAAAGATTAAACGTAAGCTCCATCTTCTCTTCGTTTTTAAGTACTTCTAACCAACGGAAACCATCTGGATTAATCCAAACTGGGTTATACATACGTGGAACCCAAACTGAAAGTTTAGTAGGAACATTAAGTCCCTTGTTAATCCACTTTTGTTGCCATTCAGTATCACTTAAAAGGTGTGGTAACAGGTACGACATCTCATAAGTTGAAAGAGGCCATTCAGGTGGCCAAGTAAGTTCATTCCAAACATCAACTTTAGGTACTTTAGAACCACGTGACCCTTGACCCTGAGTAGCTGATCCACCCTTACCAGCAACAGAAATAACATGCCAGTGGTGGAAGAATGTACCACCCTTAGGACCGATAGCACCACGAAGACCGAGTGCCATGAAACCTGTACGTCCAGATGTCCAACCACCACGGTTACCCGCAGCAGCAGCACGCCAGAAGTAAGAAGAGATAGACGTATCAGCCCAGATAAACATATCGTATAGTTTTTCTAGTTTATATGCTGGAACGTGAGATTCTTTTACTGCATATTCAAGTGTATAAGGAGCATATAACTCTTTAAGTACTTTCAAGAATGTAGCAAAGTCTTTCTTCTTAGGTACCGCAGAGATATAGTTTTTCTCAACCATAAATTTAAGGTATTTAGTGTTATCCATGAACACTTCCCAGTTATACCACTTACGTACGAACTCTTCGTTAACCTTGCCGTCTTGAAGGATCTTATTTACTAAGTATAAGTAAATTGTCGCTTCCGTACCTGGCCAAGCTGCGATCCAAAGATCTGCCATACCGGCAGAGTTTGACATACGAGGATCCATAACAACAAGTTTTGCACCTTTTTTACGTGCATCAGCGATGTGACCCGCTGCTTGCTGGAAGTAGTGACCTGCATCTGCTGCGTGAGACGAGTTAAGGAAGATCAACTTCGCATTAGCCCAGTCTGGAGAAGAACGGTCATCATTTGCCCACTGGATAGTCGGAGTACGACCACCTGATGAACAGATGTTTGTGTGTGAGTTGAATGCATCCGTACCCAATGTCTGCCATACTTTACCTGTAAATCCGTTCTCATTTGGACGACCAACGTGGAACATTACAGATTTTCTAGAAAGCTCATCACCTTTACGTAATGTGTCTCCCATCTTTTTACCGATGGCAGTCATAGCAGTATCCCAAGTTACACGAATCCACTTACCTTCACCACGCTTAGAACCTGGAGCTCTTTGGATTGGGAATGCAAGACGGTCCGGATCATACATCTGAGACTGAGTCGCATAACCCTTAGCACAGTTACGTCCGCGAGAACCCGGGTGTAACGGGTTACCCATGTACTTCTTAACTGTAAAAGTCTTTTTGTCGATCCAAGCAGTAAGACCACAAGAAGCCTCACAGTTTGAACATGCTGTCGGAACAATAGCATAGTCATTGACTTCGATACCGTCCGGATTGTCTTCTGATCGTACGCCTTTACGGTCGATACCACCACGTTTCCAGTCATCACCGTCTAGTTCTTTGAAATCATCCCACTGGTCCAGTGGTGGATAAAATGCTAAAGAATCAGGTGTATTTGTAAACTTGCTCTCACTTAGAGACTCAGCCAAAACATCAGTACTGATCACATTCTTAGCGATTGCAGCGCCTGCAACTGTAAATGCAGCGCCCTTAAGAAATGTTCTTCTATTTTCTAAAAACATTCATTGGCCTCCTTAGCTCATACTTAATAATTGTGGAATTACTAGCCATAC
>JBFFDB010000023.1:0-10453 GCA_041559595.1 Sulfurimonadaceae bacterium | reverse complement strand
TATCACTTAGTGACCAGATTTTGTCAATCGCATAGGATGTTTCTTCCCCATTGAGGTAAATCACTTTTTTTTCTGCATCTTTTATCTCATCAGGGTTTAAAAAGATCGTCAATTTGGCTTTGCTAATATCAGCGACTTCAGCTAAATTCATACCATTGGTTACGACTTGACCTTTTTTAACATGTAACTTGTATAAGACCATACCTTCTGCACTAATATGCTTATCTTTTATAAAACGTTTAAGCTGTTGTATTCTAAATTCTGTATCTTGAAGCTGAGAATAAATAGTCTCTATCTTTTCTAAAGTTGACAGCTCTTGATTTTGAGTACTTGAAAGGTCAAAAAACTCTTTGTCTTTTTCTACATTTGACTTAATAGGTAAATCTTTTATACGCTCATAATTTGTATTTTTCTTTTGAATCATAAGAGAAAGGTTTTTAGACATCTTTTTATTTAATTCAAGACTCTTTTTAAGGTTGTTTTTTTTCTGTAAAAGTGAACTCAATTCTTTTTTATTCAACTCATCATCAAGTACAATAAAATTCTCGCTACCAAGTTTTTTACCTTCCATCTTTTCATCTGCCATCACTACCAGACCAGAGACATTTGCCTGTAAGGTATAAAAGCCATAAGGCTCGGCTTTTGAATAGTATTCGGATGCCCCTGCAGACATGCATAGAAGTAAAATCATAATTATATTTTTCATTAACAAGATTATAGCAAAAGATGACACAAGTCAAGTTTAGAACTGTTCTTTGAAAAAAACTATGTTATAATCGAGCCTATATCATAATTATCACTTTAGGGAAACACATGTCAATAATGGATCACGTAGATGCTGCTACACAGCTTGCACGAAACAATGAGGTACAACTCTTAGTCTTTAAAGCATCCTCAGACGAAGATTCTCCTTTTTATGCTATCAATGTTTTTAAAACGCGTGAGGTAGTTGAAGCTAAAAATCATTTTCTTACACAGATACCCTCAGCGCATCCCTTACTTGAAGGGAGTATTGTTCTTCGTGGTGTACAAATCCCTATTCTAAATCTTCCACAATGGCTTGATCAAAACATTACACAAGAAGAGATGAAAGCATCACGTCTATTAATATGTGACTTTAATGGTGTCATTATTGGTCTTCGTATCATGGAAGCCTATCGTGTTATCAAAAAGAACTGGTCAGATATGCATGCACCTGACAGTTATAATATGCAAAATCATTCAAAAGTCGTTAATGACACCCGTCTAGAAGATGGAAGTATCTGTATGGTCCTAGACTTTGAACAGCTTTTAGCTGATGTTATTCCAACTGCAATGGTTGATGTGGATGAGTCGCCTTCTAATATTGAAGATATCGACATACCTCAAAAACTTTTAGATGGTGAAATCCTAATTGCAGAAGACTCTAAGGTTGCGCAAAAGCATCTTCGCCTTATCTTTAATCGCTCTCACATAAATTATAAAATATTTAACAATGGACTTCTTCTAATGGAATATATAGATTCACTTCCGGACAAGAGCATAATTCCGGCTGTTATCACTGATATTGAGATGCCAGAGATGTCAGGTTTTACTGTTATGAGACTCTTAAGAGAAGATCCACAAACAAGAGATATCCCAATTATCGTAAACTCATCTATGACTGGTGAAAATAACAAACGTGAGGCTGAATCTCTTGGAGCGGATGACTTTATTGCTAAAACGAAGAGTCATGATATTCTCCCACTTGTTATCGAGGTAATGAAAAGAAAAGGGCTTGCTTAAGCCGTAAAAGAGTGTATTATCTTTTCAACAGATTCTATGCTCTTAATCCCTTGCACACTTTTCCCCGCCTGATAAAATCCTTCTTGACTTGACTTTCCCTTTACCAGTGCTTTTAAATTTCTAAACGACCTATAGATATAAAAGTACTTTACTATCGTCTTTAAAAAAGGCTTTTTTAGCATCCATGAGAAGAGTGCATTTGGTTTTAATCCAAGACTTTGGATATAGGGTGTGTTAATAACACTGACTTCTATACCCGTTAGATTTAAAGAACGTACAATATCTTCTTCATGCGCATCTATAATAGAATTTTTATAAGCAAGAGGGACATCACACTCTGTACTAGCAATAAAACGCGTTCCTATTTGTACTGCCTCATACCCAAGTGACATCATTGTCATAAAGGCCTTCTTATCCCCTACTCCTCCTGCACAGACTAAGGGAAGACCAAAGCCTTTTAATTGTTCGTAAAGTTCTTTTGCACTTATATTTCCAGCGTGGCCTCCCGCAAAAGAGTTAACGCAGATAAGTCCATCTACTTTTGATTTAACTGCAATTTTGGCCCACTTGAGTTCCGTAACATCATGATAAACTTTAGCCCCTCTCTTATGAACCTGTTCTACTACCCAGTCAGGTTTGCCTAAGGAGCTTATAAAAAACCTTATCCCCTCATCTAAGGCGATATCAATCCACTCTTGCATTTGTTTTTTATACTTAGCTGAACTCTTCTCAATTAAGACGTTCATGCCCAAAGGTTTATCGCTCAAACTTTTTATGTATTTCACACCTTCTCTAAAGTCATACCCATATACATAAGTCAAAGAGACAGGTTGTATTATACCTATGCCTCCTGCTTGCGATACAGCTGCTACCAGTTCAGGATTAGAACAAGGATACATAGGTCCACCGATAATAGGAAGCGTGACACCCGTATCATCTAAAAACTGACTCATCGATAATCCTTTTAGTCTAAATACAAGGTCTTGTATGATTTTCACACCAATAACAGGTCCAAAATCATATTTTTTTAACTAGCTGCGCGGACTTTCTCAATGTCATCTGCTAAGACTTGATTCCATGAAGGTTCTATTTTATACTTACCATCAGACTGAAGGTGGTAACTCAGAGTATTCCAGTGGTTTGTTTCATCTGTAGAACTAAGTAGGTGTAAGTCAAGTAAGGCTTTCACTAAAGCTTTCTTATCATCTTTAATGAATTTAAAAGGCAGAGGTTCACTATCAAGGGTCTGTTTATAACCGCCTGATATTTTCATTGCTAAAGCATGCAGTTGAATATCTAAAATCGCTTCACACCATACAGAGTCAATAACTCTTGTTATGATGCTTGATATATCAGCGTGAATCTTCTCTAAGTCTTGTGTCATATCTTGTCCTTAGGTATAAGTAAACTAAATAGATACAAACAAAATCTATTCCACTTATCAACCCAAGGCTAAGTGCATAAGGATTTAGGCTTTTTCTATCTTTCTATTACGTGATGCGACTAAGATAAGTAAGAAGATAATCGCATATGTCCATGGAACAAAGTCAGGAACAGGAACAGGATCACCCTTTGCGTATGAATGCATACCTGCTAGGTAGTAGTTCACTCCAAAGTAAGTCATCACAATAGATGAGAAAACTAAAAGCGATACTACCGAAAATATAAACGGTGTGTAAATCGCCTTAATAAAACGTAAGTGAATAACAACTGCATAAAGTAAAATACTTACTAATGCCCATGTCTCTTTTGGATCCCAACCCCAGTAGCGGCCCCACGATTCATTTGCCCATACTCCACCAAGAAAGTTCCCTACAGTAAGAAGGACAAGACCCACTATAAGACTCATCTCATTAATCGTGTTTAACTCTAAGATAGAGAGGTTTATACGTTTTTCATTTGTTGATGAACGCAGTGCAAATAAAATCAGTGCTATAAAACCAAGAAGTGCTCCCAGTGCTAAGAAACCATAACTCGCTGTAATCATAGACACATGAATCGATAACCAATACGACTGTAAAACAGGTACAAGGTTTGTTACTTGTGGATCAAGCCAGTTTAAGTGTGCAACAAAAAGAATCAGACCTGAAAGAACCCCTGTAGCTGCTAAGGTAATAGCAGAGTTACGAGAAAAGATAAACCCTGCAAGTACTGTTGCCCAAGCAATATAGATCATTGATTCATACCCATTCGACCATGGAGCATGACCTGAGATATACCAACGAAGAATTAAACCGATAGTGTGAAATACAAACAATACAATCAAGAAGACCATTGCTGATTTTGAAAATATCTTTAGTTTAAATTTCGGCTGGATTATCTGTATAAAACTAAGCACTAATAAGACAAGTCCCATCACTAGATAATACGGCATGAGTTTTTCAAAGATATTGTACTTATTATAAAAAACTTCCGCTGCGATCTTGTTCTCACTTGGATAAACTTCTGAACCATAGGTCTTTTGGTATCCCGCAATCTTTGTGATAGCCTTATCCGCCTTTGACCAGTCTCCACTGCTCATTGCGTCTTCAATGCCCTTAAAATAAGCAACTGCGACTTCTCTTACTCTCATCCCATCTTGAGGATCAAATGTCTGTAATGATTCAACTGTTGCAAACCATTTATTGTTCTCATCATTTGGCTTAGCAAACAGTTTAAAGATAGAACCGGTAAACACCATATACACAATGTTAAAACGCTCATCTACCTTTAAAACAGCCTTATCAAACTTGTTTCTTTGTGATGGTGCTTTTTGAGCAGCTTGTTCAACATACTCTTGGATCTTATAACCTTGAAGTGTCTCTGGAGATTCTAAGAACTGAGAAAAAGATGCATATTTACTTTTAGGATCATTTCCAAGAATTTTATTTAATTCTTCATCTTTTGTCTTGATAAGATTGATCTCGCGCCATGCTTCTGGACGCACCATCATACCTAATACCATCTGATCTGCTGTCATGCCAGCTATTACACCACCATGGACCTTGTTAACGATCTCTGTATTAAGCGTATTCAGAGGTTTCATTCTTCCAGAACTGTCTTGTGAAATAAGTTTTCCAAAGTTCTCTGCATGCCCTTGGTCAAACGAAGTGATGATCTTTACAATGTCATTTGAATCTGCTGCTTTTGCACTTTCTTGCATACCAAAAAGCAGTGCAATGGCTAAAATAGCTGCACTGAAGCTTTCTCGTTGCGCCGCATATTCACGACCTTTCTTTACAAGCTTTCTAAAACGACCATTTGGCATTAAAAACATACTAAACATTCCAATAGCAAGCATCGTATAGCCTATATATGTTGGTAAGGTTCCGGGGTCATTATTAACAGATAGAATGGTTCCTTTTTCATCTTTGTCATATGAAGACTGAAAAAACCTGAAGTTACTATAATCAAGAATATGATTCATATAGATACGGTAAGGCATATTTACATTCTCATTATTGTCAATTAGGATAACCTCACTAGCATACGAAGATGGACTCATAGAACCCGGATAACGCTCAAGTTGAAAGTCAACGAGTTTAAGTCCAAAAGGAAGTCTTCTAATGACAGCTCCATAGGAGAGTTCAACCTTCATGCCATCAAACTCTACGGCCTTTTCAAAACCAACCGCTCCGCTATTTCCAATAAGTGTTACAACTTTAGACTCACCCTTATACGTCACTTCCATTTCTAAACCGTCTTGAAGGCGATTACGACTTCCTTTGACCTTTTTAGATACGAGCTTTTCACTAACATGGGCATGAAACTCACGCATAACAAAGTTTGTACCCTCTGTTTGATACAGGGTGCGTTTTTTAAGCTCACTCTTTTCATTCGCACCTAGTGTTGCACTTGCACGTGTTCCCATATCTAAGGTTGTAAAATCAAGTGTATGTGACATATACAGTTTTTCATCTACCATAGAAATATTTACTATAGATTTAGTCGATTTGATATCAGAACCAAAATTTAAAATCAAGTCACTGGCTTCAAAAGACTCACCCTGAGTAAGCTTGATCTGTTGTGGTTGGTCATCTATCGTGATCATAAATTCAAGAACAGTTTTTCCATTTTCTTTATCATCAACCATTTCAGATACAGCATTGGGAATATAGTTTAGAAGACGTAGTCTTACATTTTCTCCGGCAACCTCAACCTCTTCATCTACTTCGTTTTCACTTAATTCAGACAGTAAGACCATCTTTTTATACTCATGTTTTTTATGATCTTTTTCGAAGATAGCTTGAATATATGTTTCACGAGATGTAATACGGTTTTCTGTCTCACCTTCACGAATATGCATACTTCCTTCATATCCAACAAAACGCGTGACTATAGCGCCAAAAAGAATCACTAAAAATGAAGCATGGAACATTACAATATTCCATTTCTTTTGTTTGAACATCGAGTGTCTGATCATAGAAGTAAAAAGATTAATAGCCAAGAGGCCTAAAAGCATCTCAAACCAGGTTGCGCTGTACACTTCTGCCTGCGCTGTTTGTGTACTAAAGTCACTCTCTATAAATGTTGCTGTACCCACTGCTACGGCAAAGATACTTAGCAGTGTTGCGGTCAAACGCATAGAAGATAAAAAATTCCATATTTGTTTCATATTTTTCTCACTTGTTTATTATAATTCGACATTCTAACTTGATAATGTTAAGACAAGGTAAAGCCTTGATTGCAGAGCTATTACTTTAGTTCACTCCAGTTCTTTCCTATATTGACAGAAGAACGAAGTGGAACACCTAAAGTATAGATGCCTTCCATAATACTTTTAAAACGTTCAGCCAATACTTCAGCCTGATTTTCATCCACTTCAAATATCAATTCATCATGAATTTGCAGTAGCATTTTTGCTGACAAGTGTTCTTTTTTAATCACTTTTGCGATCTCATTCATTGACAATTTAATCAAATCAGCTGCAGAACCTTGAAAAACAGTATTGACTGATTCTCTCTCGTACGCAGCCTTCATCATTGGAGGAGCTGTCTCAAAATTAAAATAGCGACGGCGTTTCAAAAGTGTTTCCACATAGCCAATCTCTTTCGCTCCGTCTGCGATAGAGCGTAAAAATGTCTTCACCGTTGGGAAGTTTTCAAAATAAGCTTCAATAATCTCTTTGGCTTCTTTCGTACTGACACCGATATCCACGGAAAGCTTCTTTGGACCCATTCCATATAGAAGTCCAAAGTTGACTGTCTTTGCGACATTACGTTTAGCATCTGCTTGGTCTTCGCCAAAGATAGCCACTGCTGTTTGTCGGTGAATATCTTTATCATGAGCAAAGGCATCAAGTAAGGTTGCATCTTGAGAAAAATGTGCAAGCAGGCGTAATTCTATTTGTGAGTAATCAATACCAATAAGTGTCTTACCCTCAGAGGCAATAAAGGCCTTACGTATTTTTGCACCCATAGGTGAGCGTACAGGAATGTTTTGTAAGTTCGGATTTTTAGAACTTAGACGCCCCGTTGCCGTTCCTGTTTGCAAAAATGAAGTATGAATACGTCTATCCTCAGTAGATAGTCCTAATGTAAGTAAGGGGTCTATATAGGTCGAGTAAAGCTTAAAGACCTCTCTATATTCTAAAAGAACAGGAATAATATCATGCGTATCATAGAGACTATTTAAGACCTTTTCATCTGTAGAATATCCTGTCTTTGTTTTCTTTCCTACCGGAAGTTCAAGTGTCTCAAATAAAACGACACCAAGTTGTTTGGTTGAGTTAATATTAAACTCACCTCCAGCTAGTGTATAGATCTTTTGACGTAAAGAATCTAAAAGGATTTCTGTTTCTGCTTTAAACTCTTCTAAAAATGCAGTATCGATCTTGATGCCTTCATCTTCCATCTCTATGAGTGTTTGAATAAAAGGAAACTCTATCTCTTTGGCTTCTGTTATCAAGTGTTCTGCATCTTGTAACTTGAGCTGTTCTAGGAGACGGTAATACAGTTTAAGCGTTATAAGCGCATCTTCTGCTGCATAATTAGCTGCATCTTCAAGAGCTACTGAAGAGAAATCTTCGCCCTTTTTGACCGTGTCTTTAAACGAGATCATCTTATGATTAAAATACAACTCAGCCTGTTTATCAAGACCAACTGGCTTTTCAGAATTAACCAGCCATGCTAAAAGCATAGAGTCTGCATAAGGTTCATATGACTTGATACCCAGATAAGGGTAGATGAACTTTAAGTCAAATTTTAAATTGTGGCCTACTATCTTAAAGTCTAAAAGCTGACGTAAGGCACGAACACCGATCTCTTTAGATATTTGTTCTCCAACGCCTAGATAAGTGTGCGCTAAAGGTACGTAATATCCTGTCTCTTCTTCAAAAGCAAAACTAAACCCGACCAAAGTATCTTTCGTAGAGTCTAAACCTGTTGTTTCTGTATCCAGTGCGACTATACTGTCTTTAGGAATATTCTTAATAATATCAAACAGCTTCTGCTCATTATCAAGTAAGATGTAGTCAAAGACTTGTCGTGGAGCCTCAGGTTCTTCTTCTTTTTTACTCGGCTGAATGTCTGCTATCATTCCCTTTGCTTTGAGCTGTCTCAGCACTCCATTTAACTCATACTTATGAAGATCATCGACAATACCTAAAAATGGGTTTTGTTCAGGAAGTTTAAACGAGTCAAAGTCTAAGCTTTCAAAGATATCATCCACAAGTGTTACAAGTTGTTGAGACCTCCATGCATCCGCTTCAAAATCACGTAATTTCTTTTGTAAACCAGCTGGTTTGACCTCATCAATATTCTCATAAATACCTTTGAGCGTATCAAATTGCTTAAGAAGTTTTTCGGCTGTTACCTTACCTACGCCTTTTACCCCAGGTACATTATCCGCAGAGTCTCCAAGCAAGGATTGATAATCTGTAAATTGATTTGGACGGATACCGTACTTTTCTATACAAGCTTCCTCATCTATACTCTTGCGCTTGATGGCATCTACTACAACCACTTTCCCATCATCTATCATCTGATACAGATCTTTATCATGTGAGACAATACGAACGTTTAGTCCTTCCTGTGTTGCTAATTTAGCAACCGAAGCGATCATATCATCGGCTTCATATCCCGTTTGTGAGACAGTAGCAAAGCCCATCTGCTTTACCCACTCTATAGCAATTGGAAGCTGCATAGTAAGTTCTTCTGGAGGAGCTGGACGATGTGCCTTATACTCAGGGTCTATCTCATTTCTAAAAGTCGGTCCTTTCACATCTAAGGCAAATACAATATAGTCTGTATTATGTTCTTTCTCAACACTGGCAATAAAGTTGGTAAAACCTGTTAAAAGGCCTGTGGGAAAGCCATCCTTATTCTTAAGTGGTGGCAAGGCGTAAAAACTGCGAAATAAAAAGCCGAAGGTATCAATTATAGTAATGGTTTTAGACACAAAGTTATCCTGAAAATTTTTCTTTAGTATAGTTTGCCCTTCCCTAAAGTTTGATGAAACTATCAATTAAACAAAGATAAGTCTTATAGCCTATTCCCTTAATTTACTCAATAACTTCAGAAGACACAAGCCCAACACTTTACATACAGTTTTGTTTTGATTCTTTATAAACGTATACTTACTGTGCCTTATGCCTGATTATATATTTACATGGAAATCAGTCTCCTAAGCACCTATGTTTTGCTAATATTGTTAATTAAATTCAATAGTATTTTCCCTTTATTACGATAAAATTTCATATTATGCAAGAACTAAAATATATAAACCACTATAGCAATGAGACTAAAATACAGGTTCGTCAACTTATTGAACAAGATAAGCTCCGTGATTACCTCTTAAAAAAGTACCCATCCACTCATAATATCACAACAGACAAAGCCCTTTTTTCTTACGTCATTGACTTTAAAGAAAACTTCATGAGAAAGTCAGCTCCTCTGAGTAAGGTGATTTATGATGGAAAGATCAATGTTATCCATAATGCCTTGGGCACGCATCGATTTGTGTCCAGAGTACAAGGAAGCAAACTAAAGGCAAAGAATGAAATTCGTGTTGCTTCCATGTTTAAAAGTGTTCCGCAAGAGTTCTTGACTATGATTGTCGTACATGAATTAGCACATTTCAAAGAGAAAGAGCACAATAAGGCATTTTATAAACTTTGTGAGCATATGGAACCCTCCTATCATCAGCTTGAATTCGATTTACGACTGTATCTAACACATATAGACCTCTTTGGTAAACTCTATTAATCTTATCTCTAAAACCTCATCACCTTTCTTGCTATAATATTCTCATGAAGCCTATACTTATTGTATTCATTTTGTTGTCTTTTACTGGCCTTGCACAAGAGGCGACTGGGTCTAAAAAGCATGACCTTTATCTGAGCACTTACATCTATTCGTATCATTGGACGGATAGGACTGACACCGGAGAAAAATTCAACGAGACCCATAAGGCTTATGGACTTGAGTATAATTATGAAGACAGCTATAGCTTTAATTATACTCATTTTCTTAATTCTAGAAATAAAGAGGTTGATATGTATGCCATAGGTTATATCTATAATCTATATGAAGATTCATTTGGTGTACAGGTTATTGGAGGTTATCAAGATGGCTACTGCTTTAATGGTCTTTTAAAGTCTGTAGAGTGCACAGAAAACAAAAATCCAAAATCAACATTTATTTTACCCCTCGTATATTATAAAAATGATTACATAAAGATAGATTTTTTCAGTGATTCTCATATGATAACT
>JBFFDB010000022.1:0-10743 GCA_041559595.1 Sulfurimonadaceae bacterium | reverse complement strand
GTTTTAGAAAAGAGATCATTGGATCATTAGTAGACATTGTAAAGCCAATTGCGATTTATGAAAAGTCAGATGCATCTGCTCGTGAAAAAGAGGGTCTAGAGACAGTTGAAGGTGCGGTATATGGAAAGGTGCCTGAGTTTATAGAAGTGGTAGAGTTTGGATGCCAATTTGGACTGGAACTTAGTAACTCACAAAAAACTGGTTTTTACCTAGATCAACGCTTTAATCACGGCGTCATCACCGAGTATATAGACGAAGAAACGACAATGTTAGACCTGTTTTGTAATGTGGGTGGCTTTGGGATGCACGCACTGAATGCGGGGGCTTCTCACGTTACCTTTGTGGACATTTCTAAAACAGCAATTGAACAAGTTGAAAGCAACATCGCTTTAAATGATTTTGCAGATGATGGCCGCTCTACCTGTGTTGTTGCTAATGCTATGGACTACATCAAAGAGTTAGCAGATAAAAAAGAAAGCTATGATATCGTTGTTCTTGACCCACCTTCTTTTGCAAAAAACAAAGATCAAGCTGAGGGTGCACTTACTGGGTTTAAGCACTTGATGTTAAATGGTATCAGAGTGTGTAAGCCCGGCGGTCTAATAGCACTTTTCTCGTGTTCATACCATGTTAGTATGGATGAACTTATTGAGATAAGTCTAGCGGCTACACGTGATACTGGTGTGCAGTTAAAAGTACTTGAACACCTTTATCAAGATAAAGATCATCCTTATATGCTAAATATGCCAAATTCTTTATATCTCAAGGGCCTTCTCTTTCAAAGAGTTGACTAGGTCTGTCTTGTAAATTTAAATAAGATTAGTTGCTGTATTTAATAATTTATTCTTTGCTTTTTCCTATAAAACTTTGATACACTTCCCTTAATCGTGCTGGTTTTGCACACAACTAAGGGAAAAAATGAAATTGCTATCCATTATTGTAATGAGTATCTTAAGTATGAGTATTGTGCATGCACAAACAAGTGAAAGTGTTACGCTTAGCGGATCTAAGGTAAAACTTCTTGGTAATGAGATCAATGTAGGTGACACCGCACCTATAGTAAAGCTTGTAAGTTCAGAACTTAAAGAAGTATATGTAGGTGGAAAAACAAAACAGACTCAAGTGCTTGTGGTTGTCCCTAGTATAGATACACCTATTTGCGACCTTGAAGCACGTACCTTTAACACAATAGCTGCAGAGATGAATAATGTGCATATTACTGTAATCTCTATGGATCTCCCTTTTGCCGGTAAACGTTATTGTGCAGGGCATGGTATTGATAATATCACCGTTGCTAGTGACTTTCAAACAAAGGCGTTTGCAAAGGCCTATGGTATGTTGTTAGGTGAAAGTATCTTACAAGGTATCGCAGCGCGTGCTATCTTTATCATCAAAGAAGGTAAGGTGACGTACAAACAGCTGGTTCCAGAAATTAAGCAAAAACCTGACTTTAAAGCAGTTCTAAAAGCTATTTAACTCTTCTAGGGAGTTTTAACCCTAGAATAAAATTCATTTTCTTATATAGTTGAATTCTGATTTTTAACCTCATTATAAATGATACAATTCGCCCATGATTAACACAATTGACCGCGGAATCCTTTTTATGCTTTTAAGTGCACTTGTTTCAGCTCTAAACGGAGCTTTGGCAAAGGTACTAACCGATGACTTGTCAGCTATGGAACTTGTTTTTTTTAGAAATGTACTGGGTGTTTTTATCATTCTTTACACACTTAAACATACACCTCCTATACTCAGTGGGGGAAAATTACATCTTCTTTTTATGCGAGGCTTTTTTGGCTTTTCAGCGATGATACTTTTCTTTTATACTATTGCAACTATCCCTCTTGGTGAAGCGATAACCCTAAACAAGACCTCTCCACTTTTTGTTTCTATACTGGCCTATTATCTTTTAAAAGAACACCTGAGTAAGCGCGCTATTTTAGCTCTACTTGTAGGGTTCTTTGGAATTGTCCTTATTACTAAGCCATTTGGTATGAGTATTTCGTATGAACATTTTTTAGGAATTTTAGGGGGCTTCTTCGCAGCAGCTGCATATGCAACGATTAAAAAGATAAAAGACATTTATGACACGCGTGTAATTATGCTCTCATTTATGGGAGTAGGGACACTTTTCCCAATACTCTTTTTTATGACAGCACCTTATGTCAATGTACCTGAGTCACTTTCATTTTTATTTGCGACCTTTCAATGGGATTATGAGATTAAAGTATGGGCTTTTATCGGTTTTATGGCAGTCATCTCAACTCTTTCTCAATGGCTTCTTACAAAGGCATACAGCCTGTCAAAAGCAAGTATTATTGGTGTTATCTCGTATACGAACATTCCCTTTGCAATAGGCTTTGGCTGGATGCTTGGAGATGCTTTCCCTGATTTTTGGACATTTACAGGAATTGGATTGATTGTGCTAGGTGGAATTTTAGTGAGTAAGAGTAAGTAGTTTTTGAATATTAACTAGAAGTGTAGATTCAAAGCCATCAGGCTTTGAAGAATATTACGCGTTCACTTTGCTTTCAATTTGTGCGACAACACTTGGGTCTTCTAGTGTTGAGATATCTTGAGTGATTTTCTCGCCCTTTGCAATTGAACGAAGGATGCGTCTCATGATCTTTCCTGAACGTGTCTTTGGAAGTCCTGGAGCAAAGATAATATCATCACATACGGCAATGCTTCCAATCTCTTTTTTGATGATGTTATTGATAGCATTCATCTCATCCGCTTCATTATCTGAGTCTACCTTGAGTACAACATAAGCAAAGATACCTTCCCCTTTTAAGGCATGGGGTTTTCCAACAACGGCAACTTCGGCTACATTATCATGTTTATTGATTGCAGCTTCTACCTCTGCTGTTCCCATTCTGTGTCCAGATACATTGATGACATCATCTGTACGGCCCGTAATAGTTATATAATCATCTTTATCATATACAGCGCCATCACCTGTAAAGTAGACAGGTTTACCATCTTTTTTGACATCACCAAAATAAGATTTTACAAATCTCTCAGGGTCGCCCCAAACACCGCGTATCATTGAAGGCCAAGGTCTTGTTATACATAGATAACCACCTTCATCGCCAATTTTTGATCTTTCGCCAGTTTTTGGGTCTAAGATTTCAGCCATGATACCTGGAAGTGGCAAGGTGGCACAGGCAGGTTTAATTGGTGTTGCACCTGGAATCGGTGTGATCATATGCCCCCCTGTCTCAGTCTGCCAATAGGTGTCAACAATAGCACATTTTGAAGAACCAACCTCTTCATAATACCATTTCCATGCAGGTGGATCGATAGGCTCACCCACTGTTCCAAGTACTTTAAGAGATGAAACATCATAATTTTCAGGTTCATGCTCACCCATCTTATGAAGTACACGGATAGCTGTTGGAGCAGTGTAAAATTGATTTATTTTATGGTCTTGAACCATTTTCCACGGACGACCAGCATCTGGGTAAGTGATAACACCTTCAAACATAACGGTTGTAGCACCCATTGCAAGTGGTCCATAAACGATATAGGTATGACCAGTAATCCAGCCAACATCAGCTGTACACCAGTAAGTATCTTCTTCTTTTACATCAAATACCCATTCCATCGTCATCTGGGCCCAAAGAATGTATCCAGCACAGTTGTGTTGTACACCTTTTGGTTTGCCTGTTGAACCAGAAGTATAAAGTAAGAATAGTGGGTCTTCAGACTCCATTACTTCAGCTTCACATTCATCTGATTTGTCTTTTACAAGTTCATGGTAAGAAAAGTCTCTGCCTTGCACCCATGTAACCTCTTCATAGTTTCTCTCAACGACTAAAACTTTTTCAACCGAAGAAGTAGCAGTAATAGCAGCATCAACAACAGGCTTTAATAAATATGGTTTTTCTTTTCTATAGGCCCCATCAGCAGTTATCACTACTTTTGCCTGAGCATCTTCAATTCTGTCTTTAAGTGCTTCAGATGAAAACCCACCAAATACGATAGAGTGAATAGCACCAATTCTAGCACATGCTAGCATCGCATATGCCGCTTCAGGAATCATAGGCATATAGATTACAATCCTATCACCCTTTTTGACGTCAAAGTCTTCTTTTAAAAGGTTTGCAAACTTATTTACATTTTTGTATAAGTCGTTATAGGTGATTTTTTGGACATCACCTCTGTCACCTTCAAATAAAATAGCTGTCTTATCGCCACGTGTATCTAAATGACGGTCTATACATTGCTGAGCAACATTTAACTTACCCCCATCAAACCATCTAACAAATGGAAAGTTTGACTCGTCTAAGGTGTTTGTAAATGGTTCAATCCATGTTATTTTTTCTTTTGCAAAATCACGCCAAAAGCCTTCATAGTCATTAATGGCCTTATCTTGTAAAGCGTGGTATTCATCCATGCTTTTGATTCTAGCGTTCTTAGCAAACTCTGGATTTGGTTGATAAACTCGTCTATTATGTAGATCTGACATATTGATACCTTTTAATTCATTATAAAAATTATATCTTAGAAAAATTCAATTTCTTTGAAAACTCTAATGTGCATTAGCGCCTTCAGAACCGATACCAGTTTCACTTCGGATAAATTGATGCTCAAAGGCAGCTTCTTCATCTTTGGCACCTTGGCTCTTATCTGTTATAGAAAATAGATAAATCCCTATAAAGGCAACCGCAACTGAAAACAGAGCAGGATATTTATACGGAAAAATAGCTTCTGCATTCCCGAGTATTTGAACCCACACAATTGGACCCAAGATCACAAGCATAACAGCTGTTGCAAGTCCAAGGCTTCCACCATAAAAAGCACCACGTGTCGTAAGCTTCGACCAATAAATCGAAAGAAAAAGAATTGGAAAGTTAGCCGAGGCTGCAATAGCAAAGGCAAGACCAACCATAAAAGCGATGTTCTGCTCTTCAAAAGCAATACCTAAGAAGATAGCTACGATTCCTAATACAATAGTCGCTATTTTTGAGACACGCATCTCTTTTCTCTCATCCGTTTTTCCTTCAACAAAAACATTTGAATACAGATCATGAGAAATCGCAGAAGCACCAGCTAGAGTCAGTCCTGAAACAACTGCCAAGATAGTAGCAAAGGCAACAGCTGAGATAAAGCCTAAGAAAAGGTCCCCGCCTACAGCGTGAGAAAGGTGAATGGCTGCCATGTTGTTTCCACCAATAAGTGCCTTTCCTGCTTCAAGGTACTCAGGATTCGTAGAAACAAGTACAATAGCTCCAAAACCGATGATAAAGGTTAACATGTAGAAGTAACCGATAAAACCTGTTGCATAAAAAACTGACTTACGTGCTTCTTTTGCATTTGATACTGTGAAAAACCTCATAAGGATATGAGGAAGTCCCGCTGTACCAAACATCAAGGCAATAGCCAGTGAAATAGCAGAAATAGGATCAGATATCAAGCCACCTGGAGCCATGATCGCATCTGCTTTAGGATGCACATCAATAGCCGTAGAAAAAAGTGTTTCAAAGGAGAAGTTCATGTTCTGCATTACCATAAAGGCCATAAAAGTAGCACCTGAAAGAAGTAAAACAGCCTTAATGATTTGCACCCATGTTGTAGCAAGCATACCACCAAAGGTGACGTATAAAATCATCAAAATTCCAACAAGAATAACAGCCACCTCATACTCAAGTCCAAATAGAAGCTGTATAAGTTTTCCAGAACCAACCATTTGTGCAATAAGATAAAGTGTTACGGTCGCTATAGCCCCAAATGAAGCTAAGATTCGAATAGGTTTTTGTCTTAATCGATATGAAGCAACATCAGCAAAGGTAAACTTACCAAGGTTACGGAGTTTTTCTGCAACCATGAACAAGATGATAGGCCAACCCACTAAGAATCCGATAGAGTAGATAAGACCATCATATCCGTTAGCATACACAAGCGCCGAGATACCAAGAAATGATGCTGCAGACATATAATCACCGGCAATGGCTAAACCATTTTGAAAACCAGTAATACCCCCGCCAGCTGTGTAGAAGTCTTTCGCAGTAGATGTTCTTTTGGCTGCCCAGTATGTAATAACAAGTGTTGCTCCCACAAATAGAACAAACATGACAATGGCTGAAATATTTAAGGCTTGTTTTTCAACCTCACCTGTAAAACTATCACCATAAAGTGAAAATGACAGAAATGATAAGAGCAATAACTTAGTCATGCTTTATCCCTACATCATCTTTAAGACGATTTAGGATCTCATCAAAGTCCTTGTTAGCTTTCCTTACATAGATACCCGTTAAGATAAAAGATAGAAGGATAATACCAAGGCCTACAGGAATACCTAGGGTTGTTACACTGCCTGTTGCAATGGGGATAGCAAAGATTGATGGAGCATAAGCAATCGTTAGAATAAAGCTAAAATATATAACTAAAATAATTGAGGTTAAGATCAGAGAGAATTTTTGTCGTTTTTTGACTAAGTGTTGAAACTCAGGGTCCGTTTTGATTTTATCGTAAATATCTGCGTACATTAAAGTCCTTGAAAAATTGTAGTGGAAATATATCATATCAAAGCTAGGATATGAGTGTCAGCTTGGTTATTTTAAAATATACCCTCTATAGTTTTACTTTTTGGGGCATTTAAAAAAGCTGCAAAGGCGTTGATATCAAGTGGCTTTGAAAAATAAAAACCTTGGATAATGGAACATCCATTCTCTTGTAAGAACTTTAGCTGTTCAGGGTTTTCTACACCTTCTGCAATAACATCAAGATTAAGATTGTTGGCTAAAGAGATGATACTTTTTGTGATGGCACAATCTCCCTTATGATGTGGGGTATCACAAATAAAAGACTTGTCAATTTTTAATGCATGAATAGGTAGCGTTTTGAGGTAACTAAGAGATGAAAATCCAGTACCAAAGTCATCAATAGAAAGTTTAACGCCTTGTTTTTCTAAGGTTTCAAGAATCAGTAGACTCTTTTGTGCTTGTTCGATGAGCATATTCTCAGTAAATTCGAGCTCAAGTGAACATGATTTGATTTCATTCTTTTCAAGGTTGTCTTGAATGATTTGAGGAAGGTTTTGGTGTAACAGTTGTGAAGATGAAACATTTAAACTAATGCATAAGTCATTGTTGAATGTCTCTTTAAGGTATGAAATATCATGACAGACCTGAGTGATCACCCATTTTCCAATATGATTGATTAGGCTGCTCTCTTCAGCGATAGGTATAAAGTCAGCAGGTGATACATCACCTAAGTCTTTTTGTTTCCAACGCAATAGGGCTTCTGCACCGATAACTTTTTGTGTAGTTACATCTATCTTTGGTTGATATAAAAGGTAAAATTCATTATTTTCAATCGCATGATGCAACTTGGTCTCTACATCATGTCTATAAAGAATCTTTTCATGCATCTTTGATGTGAAAAACTGGTAATTGTTCTTACCTTTTTCCTTTGCTTTGTACATAGCGGTATCAGCGTAAGAAAGAAGGGTGTCTGAACAGGTGTCATCATCAGGATAAAGACTGATACCTATACTTGTTCCAATAAACATCTCTTGCTCATCAAAACTAAAGGGTTCTTCCAGAAGTTTAATGATTTTATTTGATAAGACTTTAACCTCAGAAGTGTCTTTGACTTCATTCATAATAATAACAAACTCATCTCCACCTAAACGTGCAATGCTATGATCACCATTTATAAGGCTTTTCAGGCGTGATGAAGTAGCAATAAGAACCTTGTCTCCCATAGCATGACCCAGTGTATCATTAACAATTTTAAAATTATCCAAGTCTAAAAAGAGCAGAGCTACATTAGTGTTGTTTTCTTTGGCATTTTTTAGAGATGTCTTTAAATCTTCTTTGAATTGATGACGATTTGCTAATCCCGTAAGAGGATCAAAGTTTGCAAGATATGAGAGTCGTTGTTGCGTCTCGTGTCGTGCCTCGTTTTCTAACTTTAACTCATTGTTTGAATGTTCTAATTCATCTTTGGCTTGTGTGAGATTTAATGCAAGATCATGATTTAGATATTGGGTCTGAAGAGACTTTATAATTGATTTGTTCACACGTATCAGAGTCGTAAGCATTATGATGTAAAAGACAGAACCAATAAGGATAAATGCAAAACTTAGTTCACTTGAAACAGCGGCTCTATAAGTAAAGGCTAACATAAGCGGAAGAGAATAGAAAATGAAAGCAGTAAGGTGCATAGAGTACATGGCGACAGAACCTGCGATCATGGCTGAAATTAGAAAGAAGACAAATATTTGTGTACTCAGATCATTGCTTGGAAAGATGAAAAGTAGACTGGAACCAAAGAGTGCACCTGAAATCAATATGCCGATTAATAGAGAAGATTCTTCTGATAATAAAGAAGACATCTTGTTTCTTCTGACATTGCAGATATGTGCACCACGAACGGCATTAAAGATAAAAATGGCCGCAAGCCAAATAAGTGCAAGCTTAGTTTCAACCTTCTCGTAAATCAGGTAAAAGACAAATGAACTAACAGCTAATGTGCTAAATATTGATGATGGTAGATTCTGTACAAGCGTGCTTAATCGCTCTTCTTGAATCCTTGTGTCAAGTTTTGATTTATACATAAAATTATTCCCTGGAAGAGTCTATCATAAAAACTTATAAAACTTGTAAAGAAATGTAAAAATATGATTAAAGTTTTTTACTAAGATAGTGTGCTTAAGTAAAACTCATTATAATTTCAAAATTAATTTAAAGGAAAAATAATGTCTTTAAAAACATTTGATTACTCTGAACAAGAGAGAGCTTCATTTCAGTGGGCTAAAATGACAACATCTAAGGGTGTTATCTGGTTAAAACTTTATGGTGAAGAAACACCAAATACTGTTGCAAACTTTGCATCTTTAGCAAAAGATGGTTATTACAATGGTCTTAACTTTCACCGTGTTATCCCAGGTTTCATGGCTCAAGGTGGCTGTCCTACAGGTACAGGTACAGGTGGACCAGGTTATCAGATCGCTTGTGAAACATCACTTAACACACATAAGCATGTTAAAGGGACGCTTTCTATGGCTCATGCTGGACCAAACACTGGTGGTTCTCAGTTCTTTATCTGTTTCGTTTCTACTCCTCACTTAGATGGTGTCCATACTGTTTTTGGTGGAATCGAAGCTGATGATGCTGATTCTATGGCAGTTCTTGATTCTATCGAAGGTCAAGACCTGATCGAATCTGTAGAAATTTTAGCGGAACGCTAGACCTTAGAGGCTCTGCCTCTTTGCTACATACTTAACAAAGGCTCTGTTGTGCTAGTACATATATGCTGTTCTGTTGACTCCCACTTTTTTTTAGAAAAACTTCAAGCTGATTACCCCGAAGAAAAACTAACGGGCTTTTTTTATGATCCAAATATTCATCCTTATTCAGAATATAGACTGCGTTATCTGGATGTTCAAAGAAGCTGCAAAAAACTAGGCATTGATTTACTTGAAGGCGAGTATGATTTTGAGACGTGGATGGACTTGGTCCGTGGACTTGAAAATGAACCCGAAAAGGGCGCTCGTTGTGAGGTCTGTTTTGACAGACGTTTTGATGTTTCTGCGAAAAAAGCATTAGAACTTGGTGAAAAGAAAATCACAACAACACTACTGGTTTCACCGCTAAAGTCACAAGAACAGCTCAAGCGTGTGGGGGATGCTTTTTATGAGAAAAATGGCGTAGAATTTATTGCCGTTGATTATCGCTCAGGTGGAGGAAGCCAAGACCAAAGCCGCGTGACAAAAGATGAACAACTGTACAGACAAGATTATTGCGGTTGTATTTATGGACTTACTATGCAACGTGATCAGCAAGGTAAGCTTATGGATGAGATGTTTTCATCCATAGGAAAGCAAATCCTTCCGGCTTCTATAGAAGATAGATTAGAGCTTTATCAGCGTCGCATGGATTATGAAGAAGAGAACATTGAGTATCAGTTAGTCAGGGAAAAGTTTTTAAATTACAGACAATATAATCTAAAACTCACTATTGCAAAAAAAAGTGTTGACGCACATGCGCTTATCTACTCAACCCTTCCTCGTAAAAAAGCAAATGGACGTATTGAATACAGCGTAAATGACTTACATTTTATGAACAGAGAAGAGGTGAAGTTTATAACCTTGGAGCACTTTAATAATCTTGCCAAGAGCAGTTTTAAGAGTGTCAAGGAGATGGTCTTTAATCCTCTGGATACAAAGGCTGAACTTGATGTACGCCAACAGCTTTGCAACTCTGCGTATGATCTAAGTCCTATTATTGTTGTGGATGAACTTCAAGAGGGAAAGATAGACATCTATCTAGATGCGTCTACCTATGAAGACAATAGAGAATATCTTATTTTAAAATAGGAACGCTACAGTCAATACACTTAGACCACAAAGTTGGCAAAAGCCCCTTCGACAGCCATTACACTTTTATAACGTTGACTTGTGAACGTTACCTTCTTAGTCTTTAAATTACACACAGCAATGCGGTACCTCGAGCCTATAAAAGGCTCTACAATACAGATGATGTTTCCTTCAAGCTCGCGGGTGGTGTGAATTTCGCCTTGTAAAGTAGGAAAAAAATACTTTGGATAGCTTAGCGGTGTAATCTCTACGATATTTACCTTTTTATGCTTATCAAGGCTCTCGACTATAAGCTGTGCATCTTCTAAAGACTCAAACTGAACACACCAGTCATCAAATATTTTGTTAAAGCGCTGCAGGTCTTCATCTAAGAAACCGCCAGCAAGAGATTGTAAAGCAAAGATGCCCATATAGTG
>JBFFDB010000021.1:0-10793 GCA_041559595.1 Sulfurimonadaceae bacterium | reverse complement strand
TTTCATTTTTTTCTCCTTGAATGTGATTGATAAGTTGTTCTACCTCTGGTGTCTCACTTAAGATAAAGCTTTTTTGACGAGCACGACTAATAAGCTCTGTCACAGGGATTTGAATGTTTTTATCGATTATGATAATAAGGTGATCATTGTCTATACAGGCAAGTTGGCTCAGTGGATAGAGTAAGATTCCTTCTTTAGCACCTGGACTATCATAAAGCTGTGTGATAGGTTGAAAAAAGTTGTCAATTTCTGTTTGAAGATGTAAAAGGTCTTCTTTGTTGTGATGTACAATACTGATTGTATCAGCTGAATTATCTAGAAGTAATGTTTTTAAGATAAGTAGCGTGTTCATAAAAGTATTTCCACTTTTTAGTTCAAGGTATTGTGATAGATTATCTACTATTAATCCTTCACATGCGGCACATACAGGAGGAAACAACCTATAGTTGTTAACTAATGATACGGTTTTCACATCTTCTAGTGTATTCGATGAAGAGCTAAGTAAATCGGCTCCTTTTTTTAATAAACCTTTGAATATTTTTACATCATCTTCATTTATATCATCACACACAATAAAATCATATTTTTCTTTATCATGTGCACGTTTTTGTATAGAGTCAAAACTACTGACATTGATATCCGCAGGATTAATTCCCCAGTGAGAATGTTCTACAAAGCTAAAGATGAGTGCTTGAAGTTTGTGAACAAGGCAGGGAAGTTTAGTGAAAATGATCAAATTCTTTTCAGGGAAGAGCATTTTTTCATAAATAGCGCGTGCAATTAAGACAGATGTTTTTCCTGATCCTGGTAGACCTTGTATATTTAAGAAACCGTCAATCTCAGTATTAATGGCATCTTCTTGTTCTTCTGACATCAGTATATTGAGTTCAGGAACAAGGTACTGAGAAAAAAGACCTTGCTGGATCTTGGAAGTGTCATAATTGTTTTCTGGAAGGATATGAAAGATATCTTTATATGCTTCTTCAGGAGTATCTTTGAAGATAAGACAGTCTTTTGGAAGAAGCTCATGAAAACTTTCATCTAAGGCATCAAATTCTTCTTCATTTAGATTAGAACAGATAAGAATAGAACGAACAGGTGCAATTTGAGTGTGAAAAACTTCATCTAGGCGCTGTTCAATATAATTTTTATCATCACGACTACTCACATCTGCTTTTGTTTTTTTCCCCTTAGCTAAAGAGGCTGTTACCCCGTCCAAGTCGTGAGCATGGTAGTTAAAATAGTTAAATATAATAATACCTGCTTGGGGATGTATCATTAGATCGTTAACTGTTCTTTGTTGGCTTTGTTGAAAGATAAGTGCATTTTTATAAAACTTAGCTTTTTTACAATATAGTTTTATAGACTCATAAACAGGGTTTGGACTTATATCAATGTTATCAGAGGATTTGAAGAGTTTAGAAAAGAAGCTCATGTACTACCTTAATATGCTAGTAGCAAAAGGGATAGATAGACTTTTTTAAATACTTTGATGAGAAACTTAAAAAAATTATCTTGAATATTTAAAGAGAAAGAATTCGGCCGAAGCCGAATTGGTGACTATTTACCTGCAGCAACGCGGTCTTTAAGACCTTTACCTGCTTTAAATTTTGGAACCATCTTGTCAGATGTAGTATAAGTCTTATCAGTTCCTGGAACTTTACCACTTTTACCTTTTTGTAGTGCAGATGCAAAAGAACCAAATCCTACTAGAGAAACATCTTCTTTAGCAACAAGTGCTTCAGTTACAGCTTCTGTGAATGCTTTAATTGCAGATTCTGCTTCTACTTTAGTCTTGTAGTCGCCACATTTTTGAACTAATTCAACAAATTGTGCTTTATTCATTGTGTACCCTCTTGTGAGTTAAGTATGCTCATAATTTATAGCTTAAATTTAAACTCTAAATTAATCAACTGCGAATACTTTATAGCTTTTTTCCTTAAAAATTACTTGGAGTCCCTGTTTTTAGGGCGAAAATGCTTGATTAGTTTAATATTCGCTACTTTTTTAGCACGTATAAACATAATCTTTTTTGATTTTACATAAGATAAGTCATTTGGTATACCTTTGTAAACTAAAGAACTAAAGCTACCTAAGAGACGGCTTTTTTGCTCAAGAAACTTTTCTGAAACCGTTTGTTTTTTTCCGAGACATAAAAATACATCTTCTAAACCAATACGTTCATGTTCGCTTAAACTACTCATTACTGTCCTTTATATGTTTACTTATCTTATGTACTACTCTTAATATATCTTCATCCTCAAGCTCGCCGAGCATCTGCAATACAACATGGGCGGCCTGGGGAGCGGAATTTCCTATCTTCCAATCCTGATAGGTTCTCATCGAGACACCTAGCTTAGTAGCCATCTCCTTTTGAGAGATCTTCTTACCCATATATTGCGATTCAACTGCATTGTGAAGAATATTGAACACATCTGCCAAATCCATGCAAAGAGTTTATAGGAAGTAAACTTAAACTATACATTAAAACGTGTATTTAATAAGTTTTTTATCTTTTATATACATAATTAATGTGTATTATATACACATATAACTGTTTGTTATAATTTAAATAGTATATTTATCGATATTAATTGCTAGTTATATACGTAAAACCGTATAAATTTTAAATAAAAATTGAATAAAATCAAGAGAAAAAGATAGAAGTGGTAAAGATTAAAAAATAGGAAAGTATTGTGTAGGAGTGATTTGAAATTAAAAGATGTTTATGTGGTTAGTAGAGACTTAGATATTTAATTCAAGTCCTACTGGGTCTAAAATAAGTTTATCATCAACTTGGCGTATACTAAAAGGTTCAAAGGTCTTAGCCTCTTTCGTTCTATAGATAAGGGAGGTTTGCTTTTCCGCAATAACAAATTCAATAGTATTAAGACCATTTATAGGTGCCATAATAGTTACAACTGCATCATAATGGCACAGTTTAATATCATTGATCTCTTTCTCTTTATCGGTAAGCTCTTTCTTGATGGCATCAACTTTTGCTGGATGGTGTTTTAAAGCATCTTGATATTTATCAACTATCACCTCATGCTCTTCTGTAAGGTACTGAAGTTTACTTTGTAAAACTGGAAGTTTACGATAATCAATAACAAAGTGGTTGTCCTCGCCTGTGATACGCTCAATTGTAATACTTTTAGATGCAAAGACCTTTAGGTTGTGTTTTAGTGATTTTATAGTCACATTCTCAGCACATACCTGCCCACCAAGTGCAGCATTGATTTTTACATTGGTGGCATAGACTGTCCCGCCCTCGAGAGAATTAATCTCTGCAGTATGACAACGAAGTGTTCCTTTGTGTCGATTGATCTTAGCGCTTTTGGCTGTAACAAAGGCCTCGTTATGTGTAGCACCTTCAATAACAACGTCTTTTGCCTCAATATGTGATTTTGCACCCATATGTCCAGTGATATGTATACTTTCGGATATAAGTTCAACACCTTCTCCCACACTATCTTTGGTAACATCATTTTGAGAGATAACAACGGAAACTTCATTCTCTTCTTTTTTAGTGACCTTTCCTTCAACACGTTTAAGGCGATCAAGAACAATTTTATTTGAGATAGAAAGAACATTTTTTAAGATACTAACAAAACCCTTTTTACGTGAGTAATATCTGACTTCAGTATTGCTTTCTTGAACTCTTATTGTCTCAAGATCGATGATATATTCAATTTTTGCTAGATTGTTTGTTTTACCGTGATCGATTCGTTGACCTCGTGCATTTAGCCCGGGTTTTCCATAAATAGGTTTAACATAGGTAATAATAAGTTCTGAATCTTCAACCTCAGTCACTTTTTGGCTTTTATCTTTGTCCTTATAATGCTCTATAACCTTACTTGGTTCAGAGATTTCAGGGTCTATTCCTTCACACAGTAAAATTGTTTCTTCGGAAGCAAATCCATTCGCATAAATCTTTTTAACAAATGCACGTAGGTCTTTGACCATACAATCAGAAAAAAGATTAACAAGCATTCTCTCTTTAGCTTTGATCGTATTGAGTTCCGCATATAAGAGTTTTAGCATCTCTTTGGCATCTATCTCACCTATAGGAATAGTAGACTCAGGAGAAATCACCATTACAGGATACGTAATAAACTCTCCTTCTTCAATGCGATAGACTAAATTTATCTTTTTCTCTTTTTTAGGATGTATCTTGATCTTATAGAGTTGTAAAAAACGGGCATTGCTCTTTATTAATATTTCTTTAGAAGAGTATTCACGTTTATAATTATCATGAAACTTGACAAAGGCCTGGTGTCCAGAGGTCTTAAAATACGTTTGCAAACCCAGTAAGGTAAAGTCGAGTTTTTGAGGATCTCTGCCCTTGCTCTCAGCATAGTCCTTGATAGAACTCAGGATGTTCTTCGTATGTAAAACGTCTTTTATCTCTGTCATTTTAAGCCTGGTCGATTTTTAATAAGTCACTGTAATCAAAACGTTCAAAGTCAAGATAAAAAAGACCATTTTTTAAGAGTACACGAGAATCTGTACCAAAGGCTTCGGCAAAACGGCGTTTGATGATTTTTCGCTGATTTGACTTCATTCCAAGAGAACGCAAGTACTGTTTTAACTCTTGAACTTGTTGTGGTGGGGTTGACTCTATCTTAGCTTCGATCGCAACATTAGTATCGTCTAGAGATACTTCAGCAGAAGAGTTCTCTAGAAGTAGTTTTGTATTGATAAGTTCAAGTATAGTTTTGAGCTGAGTGTCTTTATCAGTGTAGACCTTTTCAATGCGATCGCGCTCATCTTTAAGTAGCTGCTCCTTTTCACCAACCAAGCGGTCCACTTTTTCTTCAAGCTCTTTAATCTTTAGCTTAAGATAGTGGTTCTCTTTTTGGTATAGATTAATGACGGTTGCAACAGTTGTCTTTTTTTGCGTATCGGTATTTTCTTGCTTACGCTCAGGGACCTGATGTCTTGGAACAACAATATAAGTAGTCTCATTTTCAACAATATAGTTTAGACGATTTCTGCGAAGTCTAGATTGCACCATCTCGGGTGAGATACTAAATGCTTTTGCATATTCTTCAACGGTAAAGCGCATGTGATTCCTTATATGCCATTATGTGAGCGAATTGAATTTTATATTAGGAGGGTTGATAACACTTCCTTTTCGTAACCAAACAAGATAACCTGACCATTTGATGTCATGCTTATCTTTAAAACTTTGTAGGCGTGAACGTTTAAATTCCTGCTCTAGTAAAAGGGCTTCAAAGTCAGGATAGATTTCTAAAAACTTAGAAAATGAATCATAAGCATCTTTTGAAATAAAGACAGTACTTATGGAGTATTCTTTATGTTCTAGATAACGTGCACAATGGTTTAAGCCATCTCCGATGTAGTTAGTATGCCCTAATATGTCAGTAAATTCAAAGACACGCCCTGTGTGAACAGCAATACGTAAACCCATAAAATAAGGGAATTTTGCTGATATTAATTCAGAAAGATGATTGAAAGAAAGCCCTAATATCGTTCCAAAACCCTTCATCCTAGAATTTAAAATACAGTAGAAACCATCTCCAGTTGGAATAAACCCCAAGACCATTTGAGAAAGTTCCATATCAGAGTTTGATAAGAGTTTTTCAACCATACGTGAGTAGCTTTGGGTTAAATATTGAATAAGTTCAAGTTGTTGCTCTTGGCTTAGCTTGGTAAAACTAATAATGTCTACAAGAACAATGTCAGTATTATAATCTCGTGCGGGAGCTTTAGCCACGTATTTTCCTAGGTTTAAATCTGTCTTTATCACATAAAATAAAGGCATTAAGATTCGTATATAGTTTTTGTTGCTTTATAATAGTGTCTTTAACTATAAAAAGAACTAAAACAGATGACTAAGGGATAATTTTGTGCTACTATAAATTCATAAAACACTCTTAGCTCATTGATGAAGCTCAGAGATATCAAAAATTTGAGATATTAAGGAACTTTTTTTATGAAACGCAGAAGCAAGATTTTAGCCACCGTTGGTCCTTCAAGTAATGATGTCACGAGTCTAGAAAAAATGATTCGCGCAGGCGTGAATGTTTTTCGTATGAACTTTTCTCATGGGACACATGAAGACCACTCTGCAGTACTAAAAAATATTCGAACAGCTATGGATAATTGTGGTTGGATTGTCGGGATATTACAAGATATTTGTGGTCCAAAAGTTCGTGTTGGAGCCTTAGAAAAAGAGTTCGATCTAAAGGTTGGGGACAAGCTTGTTTTTATGCGAGAAGAGACGATGGGACATCAAGAGTCTGAAGACAGATATGTGCTTAGTATCAATCAGCCTTCAATCTTAGACCTTATTAAAGTAGATGAACATATTTATCTGTATGATGGTCGTATACGTGTTATCGTAAATGAGATTTCAGATGATGCGGTGATGGGGATAGTTGAGAATGACGGTGTACTCGCTTCAAATAAAGGTGTAAACTTTCCTAATACGGCTATTAATATTAATGTCATCACGCAAAAAGATAAAGAAGATATGCTCTGGGGTATAAAAAATAAGGTGGACTTTATGGCCATCTCTTTTGTACAAAATGCAGAGGATATGAAACAAGCCAGAGCTATTTTAGAAGAAAATGGGGGAACTCAGGACCTAATTGCAAAAATAGAAAAGTTTGACGCGGTTGATAATATAGATGAGATACTTGAACACAGTGATGGGATTATGGTCGCACGGGGTGACTTGGGGATTGAAGTTCCATACTATATGGTGCCAACCATTCAAAAGCAACTGATCAAAAAAGCCAATGCAGTTGCTAAGCCTGTGATCACAGCAACACAGATGCTTCTTTCTATGACAGAAAACGAGGTGGCAACCAGAGCAGAAATCTCGGATGTTGCTAATGCTGTTTTAGATGGAACGGATGCGGTAATGTTATCTGAAGAGTCAGCTATAGGACATAATCCAGCCTTAGCCGTTAAAACGATGTCAGATACTATCATCCAAGCGGAAACAGTATATGCCTATAACAAGTATGATGAGTTTGAAAACAGAGATGACAAGGATGTCATCAACCTTTCAATCACACAATTAGCGACAAAATTGAGTTCAAATGGTATTTTGGCATTGACGACCTCAGGAACATCAGCAAAAATCATGTCTCGCTATAGACCTGATGTTGATATTTTAGCGATCACGCATAATATAAGTATCGCGAAAAAGCTTTCATTGGTTTGGGGCGTGGCTCCTGCGTTTTTAGTGAAAAAAAACAAGTTGGATATCATGCTTTCAGAAGTGATGCAAAAGGGGATCAAACGGGGTGTTATCAAAAAAGAGAATACCTATATCTTAACAGCAGGTGATCCGGTTGGTGTGGCAGGTTCTACTAATAATATTCGCATATTGAAAGAACATGAGATCGAGTACTTCGCGAGTTTAAGTACGAAGAAAAAGAAAAAAGAAGAAGCAACTCCAAGTCTTTTTTGAAAATAGTGTTAGCTTTGTAACTTTACACTCCATTTATAATATAAGTGATATGATATTGGTAAGAATCTTGTATAAGGGCTAATCTCCTTAGTGGTGATGAACGCTCGCTAAGGATGATTATGATGGAACATGAACTTATAAAGTTGTGTGGATACAAGGATGATCAGCATAGCTTAGATTTAGTCAATGAGGTAAAGTCAAACTACTTAAACTTTGAGGGGGTAGTCAGCGCTTTGCTTGATTTGAAACCTTTTTTAGACCACAGTGATTATTACTTATCCTTACGAAGTGGACACCATATGATCAAGATTAAAAGTGATTTGGTGGATTCGGATGATTTTTTGAGTCTAAGTGCCGATATTATAGTATGGGCAAATGAACATAATATCGAGTTGCAAGAAGAACCAGGGCAAATTTCAATCTTAGGATGTCGGCAAGATGATTAGGGAGATAAGATAAAACAATTATTAGTGATATGCTTTTTATTTTTATGGAATTTAGAAGCGAGAGATATTAAACCGTATATTGAAGATTTTAAGGCAAAAAAATATAATCAAGTGTGTGAGCGTGGTATGAGTGCATATTATGGAGGCTATAATGAGGAGAATTTTGTCTCACTCGTAGGAGTTTCGTGTGCCAAGGTTGATCGTATCAACCTTTTAGGAATGCTTCAACGTTCTCTCGTTCAAACCAAAGAGTCTCGTGAAACATCGTCTTACTTCTCAACACTTATTATACAAAAGCGTCTTATCTATCAGTTCATGATTGATGACTTGGCCTTAGACCATCTAAAACTTCCAAGCTCAAATCACTTGCTATCACGTGTTTTTGACCAGCTTAGTCTTAAAAACTTCAGAGTTTTATCTACCTCGCCCAAGCTGGTTGAAATCAATGACAACGGAAGACGCGTTATTCTCTCCCTATCAGATGATGAACCCATTAAGGTTATGATGGATGAATACTCACACACTGGTGAATTAACACGTCATTGGTATCAGTAAAACAAGAAGGTAGATTAGATGCTATGCATGAGTCAATTCAAATGGGTATTTAAAACTGTTCCTTTGATGATTCTAGCAAGTGCGCTTTTTTCTACAACCATGTTCGCGGTGGATTTAGAGTGTTCTTCTCAAAAAGATGCTGCTAATCTGAATGAAGTTTACAATCTTGGTACAACTAATTTTTTGGAAATCAAAGTATTTGATCCTCAAAATACTGACTATTCGAATTGGCAGGTCTTATTTTGTGATAATAATGCCAATCTAGACCAATGTACATTGTCCACAGATGTCTCAAGTATGCTACAGTCAAATCTTTATTGGTTTTACAAGTACGTTGATGATCTCGATCAAATTAATAGCCCGAACCAATTCACACTTTTACTTGTTGATAACTCTGGTGATCTCATTGATATGTTATCGTTTAACGGTGCAACCTTGGGTGCTGAGACTAATGTGATGTGCAGTGTTGATTATTCAACAGTGGTAACAACATCAAAGTCAAAAGGTGTTATGAGAACGCCTGATGGAACAGGCCCATGGGATAATTCTTCATTACAGGGTGCAAAAACAGAAAGTACTCCAGGGGATTCAAATGAAGATGGTGAGAATTTTTCGTATTCTATCAGTGAACATCGCTTGGATGAATGTATCTGGGATGGTTCAGTTTCGGATGTGTTAGATACTACCTTTAATGCTTTTCACGGCACTTCACAGCCTGGTGCATCGAGCGTAGTAAATATGGGTGGAGGGATAAACAGTAACGGATACTTTACAAATGGTTATATTGCAATTCCTGATTTAGCGCATCTTACATCATCGCGGACAATTACGGCGTGGTTTAGAACAACTGACAGAACAAAACCAAATCAGCGGATTTTTGCTGATGATGAAGATAATAGTGATGGTTCATATGCTGTAAGTGTTGGTGACGCAGGAGCAGGAAAGGTGAGCTTTCTTATACGAGGCCTTTCAACGGTATCTCTAGATACTGATGCTGTCGTGCAAAATGACACGTGGTATTTCGTAGCTGCAACGTTTAACAAGACATCTATGATAAAAAAACTTTATATTTATGATGGTTCTGGAACCTTACTGTCTGAAGTACAACAAAGTGTATCAGGAACTCTAGGTATTCCAACAGGAGTGGCCAGTATTGGAGGAGAATCGGGAGGAAACAGGTTTACAGGATATTTGGATGAGGTGAAACTGTTTATTGGTTCTTTGTCTAAATCTTCAATTGAGATGATATTGACGAATGAAATAGTTGGAAACAATTATGATGGTTCTACCCGTAATCCTATTAACTGTAATGTTTATGTAGCAAAAAATGGAAATTATACAGCAGTAGATAGTGTTGTCGGTGAAGCTTGTCACGCTGGATTACATTGGGATAATTTACTACAGACGAAGATTGTTAACGATGATATTAGTCTGTCGATTTTGGCCTTAGAAGAGGGAACAACGCCTCCGCTTCCTATGGAAGCTAATATCACGAAGGTTAGTCTTGTCCATTATCCAAGTGGAAATAATAATGCCTGTACGGGGACGGCGCTTAGTGTAGTCGATGTGTGTACTAATTGTGGTCTTACGGATGTAAATGGTTGTTTAGCACTAAACATTGATAAAAGCTTTAATCAAAGAGCGAGTCGTTGTGTTGAAATCGTGATTCAAGGAAAAGACAAAGATGATACGACAGGTTCTTCTTTAAGTGACTCAAACTCTAGTGATAACCTAGCTATACGACCAAATACGTATAATTGTGACGGGATGAGTTCAGGTGTTTTAATCTCAGAACATACCTATGCTAGTACCTTTGATGCGATGCCTTTAAATTTAACTACACCTACCTTGGGTTATACGACAAATACCGTAAATATCAGGGCTAATAAGTATACGCGTCTTGGAGATTTAAACAGTTCTTTAAGCGGAATTTTCTCTCCTTCTACTTTAAATTTTCTTGATGGAAATACTAATGCAAACCTATATTTTAATGATGTCGGTGATGTCGGTATAGATATCAATGATAGCGTATGGGCAGATGTTGATAGCGATGATACAGCGGAAGTGGATAGAGTTATTCATACGGAGTGTAGACGGCTTTTTCGTCCTGATCATTTCGAGGTTATATTAAACAAACCTCTTTTAGAAAACAACTCAACATTTACCTACCTCTCAAATGATTTGAATATGAGTGCATGGATTAGGAACTTAGATATAACAGTAACAGCCCAGGGTGAAGCAAATGGGGTAATGCAAAACTATACTTATCCAATCAACACTTTTTTTGCCAATCAAATCACACTTTCACCTAGTCTAAGTCTTCCTTCCTATTATGCTTCAGCAGT
>JBFFDB010000020.1:0-11931 GCA_041559595.1 Sulfurimonadaceae bacterium | reverse complement strand
CTGTAATAGCAGACTCAGCAGCTACGACTAGCATCTGTTCTGCACCATTACACATAATTGTTTTAGCTGCTTCAGAGATACCGTGAGTACCTGCTGCACATGCAGTTACACATGAAAGGTTTGGACCTTGTAGACCATGCTCAATCGTTACAAAACCACCAAGCATATTTACAAGTGCCGATGGGATAAAGAAAGGAGAGATACGTTTAGGGCCACGAGTTTCAAGTATGATAGAGTTCTTTTCAATAACTGGTAGACCACCGATACCCGATGCTGCAGAGATACCAAAACGTTCTTTATCCATTTCTTCTGGAAATGCCGCATCAGCCATTGCTTCTTGAGCTGCCTTTAATCCAAGGTGAATAAAACGATCTGCTTTTTTTACCTCTTTTGGAGACATAACAGTTGCAGGATCGAAGTCTTTAACCTCACCAGCAATTGTTACAGAATGACCTTCTGTATCATATGATGTTATCTGATCAATTCCACAAACACCATCACAAATCGCTTTGAAAGCACTCTCTTTATCATTTCCAACTGCGGTAATCATTCCGATACCTGTTACTACAACTCTTCTCACATCTACTCCTAGGAATATGTTCTTATATTTTTATTTACAAAAATGAAAATGTAAAAACAATTAAATAAAGAAAAGCGAGTGCTTTTCTCTCTATTTAGGGAAGGCCCTAATTACTTGCTTTCGATGTAAGTTACAACATCTTGAACAGTTTGGATCTTTTCAGCTTCATCATCAGGAATTTCGATGTCGAATTTCTCTTCAAGTGCCATTACTAGTTCAACTACATCAAGGCTATCAGCGCCAAGATCTTCTACGAATTTCGCATCTTCTTTTACTTCATCAGCGCTTACGCTTAATTGTTCAACTACTACTTCTTTGATATCGTCTAAAAGTGCCATTAGAGCTCCTAGGTATTATTTTATGTCGGGAATTATAACACAATTAACTTAAACAGTTAAACAATGTGTACAAAATTTATTTAAATTTGATTCAATTTCAAGAGAGATAAAGAAGAGAAAATGAAATGGCTTTATGCCATATTCATTCCACCATTTACTTTTAGGACTTCACCTGTAATATATGACGAATGATCCGATAATAAAAAGGCTGTTGCTTCTGCTACTTCAGCAGCATTTCCGAAGCGACCCATTGGAATCTTAGCTGTAAATGCTTCTTTGATCTCGTCACTTAACTCATCCGTCATATCAGTCGCGATAAAGCCCGGGGTGATTGTGTTATAACGGATACCTGAAGTTGCTGCTTCGATAGCAAATGATTTAGTCATAGCAATAACACCACCTTTAGAAGCTGCATAATTTGTTTGTCCAGCATTACCTGTTTCACCTACAATTGATGCAATATTAACAACAGAACCAAACTTCTTTTTACGTGCAGCCTTAAAGAATTCTCTACAACCTGTAAATACAGAAGTAAGGTTTGCATTGATAACTGACATAAAATCTTCATTTTTCATACGAAGTGCTAATTTATCATTTGTAATACCAGCATTATTTACAAGGTAAGCAAGTTCTCCATCTGTTGTAATGATAGTCTTCATACCTTCAACAAAGGCATCTTCATCAGATACATCAAAACCGATTACCTCAGCCTCACCGCCAGCAGCAATAATTGCATCTTTAACGATATTTGCTTCTGCTTCACCTGAACGGTAGTTAACCCATACTTTAAGACCAAAACCTGCAAGACTCTTAGCGATCTCTGCACCAATACCACGACTTGCACCTGTTACTAAAACATTTTTACCTGAAAATTTCATCTATCATTCCTTAATTTTATTTTTATCTATCGACTCTACTTACTCATTAAAGTTCTTATATTAGTGCGTGATCCATCTCTGAAGGAATATCTAGACCCATAAGTGTTAGCACCGTTGGAGCGATATTATTTAAACCGCCTGTTTCAACTTTAGTGACATTAGGAGCATCAACAAAGCACCATACCTTACCAACAGTATGGTTTGTAAGTACATTTCCATCGATGTCTTTCATCTCCTCACAATTTCCATGATCTGAAGTTAACACGACAGCATAATCATTTTCTTTCGCCTTGTCAAAGATTTGTCCCAATTCTGCATCCACTGCTTCAACAGCCTTGATAGATGCTTCCACATTACCCGTATGGCCAACCATATCACCATTAGCAAAGTTAACAACAATAAAGTCCATACCTTCATCCATCGCTGTACGCACTGCATTTCCAACTTCAGCTGCACTCATCTCAGGCTTCTCATCATACGTCTTAACATCTGGACTAGGAATCAGCACACGCGTCTCATTTAAAAATGGCTCATCTACTCCTCCATTCAAGAAAAACGTGACATGTGCGTATTTTTCTGTTTCTGCTGTATGCAACTGGTTAAGACCTGCTTTTGAAATAACTTCAGCTAGTGTATTTTTTGGTGCGTCTTTAGGGAACATGACTGGATAGCTAAAGCTCTTATTATATTCTGTCATCGTTGCAATATGAAGATTTTTAAAGTCACGCTCAAATCCATCAAAGCTTTCATCACCTAAGGCCGTTGTGATTTCTCTTACACGATCAGATCTGAAATTGATACAAATGAAGGCATCACCTTTTTGCATTCCTTTGTATCCATCAAACGCAGACGGAACGATAAACTCATCTTTTTCATCTTTTGCATATGATGCATCTATATATTCACTTGGACTTAGCGCTGTTGAAGGACTTGCGTCGACCATGGCCTTGTAGCCTGCTTCAACTCTATCCCATCTGTTATCTCTGTCCATGGTATAAAAACGGCCTGCAATACTTGCTATAGAGATATTATCATTGCAGATAGCTTGAATTTTTTCTAAATATGTTTTCGCAGATGTAGGAGAGACATCACGTCCATCTGTTATTAGATGTAAGAAAACTTTTTTACCTGCAGCTTCAGCAATTTGAGCCACACCGATAAAGTGTTCGATGTGAGAGTGAACACCGCCATCAGAAAGAAGTCCTAAAAGGTGCAGGTTATCACTCTTGTCCATAGTCTGCTTAAAAACTGCATTGTCTTTAAGTGTGTTTTCTTGAAGTGCTAAAGAGATTTTTACTAAATCTTGATACAGTACTCGACCGCTTCCAATGGATAGATGCCCTACTTCAGAATTACCCATCTGTCCATCAGGAAGACCAACACTCAAACCAAAGGTATCAATTAATGAATGAGGAACTTCTGAAAAAAGTCTGTCATAAGCTGGTTTTTTTGCTTGGTAAAAAGCATTATGCTCTGTACGTTCACAATAACCTATCCCATCTGTAATAATAAGTATCGCTTTTTTCGCCAATATGTCGTCCTTCTCGAGTCACCTAAGCAACCCAAATATAACTTTTATAAATGTATTAGCGCGATTATACTAAAATGTCACTTTTATTTATATTACACAACTGTTCTCACATATTACGCTTGGTGCGCAAGAACGGTTAACAAAAGAAGATTTATGCTTTATTGGCTTTATAGACATTTAGATATCAACCTCTTTCAGTACATCTCAGTTCGCGCGGGATTTGCATTTTTCATTGCTCTTGTCATTACTCTTTTTGTAATGCCACGTTTTATCAAATGGGCACAAGACAGATGCGAACAGCCTATTAATGATTATGCTCCAGACTCTCATCAACATAAAGCAAAAACACCAACTATGGGTGGTGTTGTCTTTCTTGGAGCAACCCTATTAGCAACAGTACTCACTGCTAAACTAAACTCATATTTTGTTGTTGGCGGTCTTTTGACTTTAATCCTTTTTGGTCTAATTGGTCTACAAGACGATCTCTCAAAAGTCATCAAAAATGAAAACCTTGCAGGCTTAAGTGCAAGAGCAAAACTACTATTACAAATATCAAGTGCGACTATAGTGGGTGCTTATCTGTGTTATTACGCTGACTTCAACACTGAACTCTACCTCCCTTTTTTAAAGAACCCTGTCTTTGATATGGGCATTTTTGCTCTCGCATTTTGGGTATTAGTGATGGTAGGAACATCAAATGCAGTTAACCTAACAGATGGACTTGATGGCCTAGCCACTGTGCCATCTATCTTCTCACTTCTGTCACTTTCTGCAATCGTTTATGTAACAGGGCATGCTATCTTTTCTAAGTACCTTCTTCTACCAAACTTTCCTGTTGGAGAAGTTGTTATTATCGCAGCAGCTCTTATTGGTTCACTTGCTGGTTTCTTATGGTTTAACTGTCATCCAGCAGAAGTCTTTATGGGAGACAGTGGTTCACTCACTATCGGAGCCTTTATCGCTTATATGGCTATCATCGGCAAGTCTGAAGTACTTTTAGTTGTCATTGGTTTTATCTTTGTTATCGAAACTTTTTCAGTTATGCTACAAGTTGGCTCCTATAAACTACGTCAAAAACGCGTCTTTTTAATGGCACCTATTCATCACCATTTCGAGATGAAAAACTGGGCAGAAAACAAAATCATTGTGCGTTTTTGGATTATCTCTATGCTCTCAAACCTTATCGCCCTTATCTCTTTGAAGATCCGTTAGATGTCAGAAATACAATTCTTCGGATATGGCATAACAACGCGAGCTTTGGCGAAAAAACTAGGGCCTTCAACCTTTTATGATGACAATGTTTCCACACCGCACAAAGATGAAGATGGAAACACCCTGAAACCGAGTTCTGAGTTTGAAGCAAAGTATTCCAGATGTGAAATACCTTCACCGGGAATGGCACCAACGCACCCTCTTATACGACAAGCTCAAAACCTTATCAGCGAGTATGACTACTTTGCGGACTCTATGCCGCCTTCGGTCTGGATATCAGGAACAAATGGCAAGACAACAACAACACAGATGATACAGACCCTTTTGGCAAAACACGGTTCGCAAGCAGGCGGAAACATCGGTACACCATTAGCAGAACTCGATACAGATGCAAGTTTGTGGATCTTGGAGAGTAGTTCTTTCTCCTTACACTATACTAATAAGGCCGCACCTAAGGTATATGTACTGCTTCCTATCACTCCCGATCATCTTTATTGGCATGGTTCACTGCAAGAATACGAGGAAGCGAAACTAAAACCTCTTACGGTTATGCAAGAAGGTGACTGTGTTATCCTTCCTAAAAAGTATGAAAACTATCCATCACAGGCGATGAAGATCACTTATGAAGACAATGAAGACTTAGCTCGATACTTTGATATAGATATGAGCAAGCTACGCTTTAAGGGCGCCTTCTTGCAAGATGCCCTGCTTGCCCTTGGTGTAAGTAAGATACTCTTTGATGAGTGTGACTACTCTCTTATCAACTCAATGGCTTTAGACAGACATCGACAAGAAGAGCTCTTTGACAAGAACGGACGACTTTGGGTAAACGACTCTAAGGCGACTAACCTTGATGCAACAGTACAAGCTGTTCTTGCTTATATGGATAAGCCCCTTTCACTTATCCTTGGTGGGGACGATAAAGGTGTTGACCTGTCACCTCTGTTTGAAATACTCAAAGACTTGGATGTCCATATCTATGCTATCGGTAAAAACGAGCAAACGCTTCTGTCTTTAGCAAAGACCTTTAATATTACTATCTTTGGATGTCAAACACTTGATAATGCTTGTGAACAGATCAAATCAACAGAAGATAATAATCGTACCGTTTTACTCTCACCAGCCGCCGCCAGCCTTGATCAATTTAGTTCATACGGACAGCGTGGTGACAAATTCAAAGATTTAGCTAAACTTTAAGCTTAGAATAACGACATGAGAGTTATAATTGCGGCTCTTAAATATTTGACATGCCTCGTTAGCTCAGTCGGTAGAGCAAATGACTGAAAATCATTGTGTCCTTGGTTCGATTCCGAGACGAGGCACCATTTCAAATTATTTAAGAACTTTCTATACTAAAAGTGCCTCGTTAGCTCAGTCGGTAGAGCAAATGACTGAAAATCATTGTGTCCTTGGTTCGATTCCGAGACGAGGCACCACTTTTAGATTCTCATATCCCCCCTATCCATACATTATCAATTATCATATATAGATGTATATTTCGCCAACTTCTACACCTTGACTAAGATAATATTAAAACCCAGAAGCTACTTGTTCGATTTATTATGTAATTGAGATATTAAGAAGTTTTCTCTTATCGAACGCATCTCTGAACTTTTTTTCATTTTTTCTAAATAAGGTGTTATTATCGGGACAAGATGTTGATTTTTTTTGTGAACGAAGTGATATAATTTCTTATCTTGTAAACTCAAACTAACTATCTGAATATCTTTATAACCATTTTTAAAAATAGAATAAAGTCCTCCAATCTTTGGGGCAATGACAATATCTACTTTGTTCTCATGAAGACTTGTCATAGCTTCATCAAAACTATTTGCATATTTTCTTTTAAAGTCTTTAGTCGCGTACTCTATAAACTTCGTACCATGAATCACCATAAAATCTTTATCTTTTAGATCAGCCCAAGAATTTATTTCTATAGAGTCATCCCTAGAGAAAGCAACAGCTTCAACCTGTAATATTGGTACAGGAACCTTTATAAGATTAGCAAACTTTTCAGTAATACCATCTGCACGGCCTACTTGTCCATCATTAATGCCCATGTTTGAGTCTAAAAGTGATTGTTGTAGATTATCCCATGTTACACTGACATTGATTCCAGCTCGTTTATAGGCTTTTTGTATTATCAGTGCAGAAATCTTTTGCCCCACAATATCTTTTCCACCTGCAAAAACATACTCTTGAGCTGACAAAGAGACAATTAAACACAATAACATTACTAAAGCTTTCATCTAAACCCTTTATCAATTATTACTTTACTTTATAATAGATAAAGTTTCACATGGCTTAAAACTAAAGATTACAATATTCATTTATGAGAAGAAGCTAATTAGAGCAGAGTTATAAAAAGTTAGATATTTAAAAAGGGATTCTTACTTAAAAAAAGTAAGAAGGAGAGAGCTTTTTAGTTCTTTGCAACTCTTTCGTTGCGTTCAGCTTCCTGCTCTTTATAAAGCTCTGCACAACCCTTTGATAAGTCACGTATTTGCAAGATATAGTTCGCACGTTCTGTTACAGAGATAGCTTTACGTGCATCGAGTACATTGAAAGTATTTGAAGCTGCCATACATAGATCATAAGCTGGAAGTGGAAGACCAGCTTCTAAGGTTCTCTTACACTCTTTTGCTTTGGCTTCAAAGTCTGCGAAAAGCATAGCTGTGTCAGCGACCTCAAAATTGTATTTTGAGAACTCTATCTCGCTCTCTTTATGGATGTCTCTGTATAGCGTCTTGCCATGTTCGTTTTCATTCCATACGATGTCAAAAACAGAATCTACCCCTTGAAGGTACATTGCCAAACGTTCTGTTCCGTAAGTAATCTCAACCGCTACTGGATCACACGCTATACCACCCACTTGTTGGAAGTAAGTAAACTGTGTTACTTCCATTCCGTTTAGCCATACTTCCCAACCAAGACCCCATGCACCAAGTGTTGGAGATTCCCAGTTATCTTCTACAAAACGGATGTCATGTTCAGACAGATCAAGTCCAAGATACTCAAGACTTTTTAAATACAACTCTTGAATGTTGTCTGGACTTGGTTTGATAAGGGCTTGAAACTGATAATATGAACCAAGACGATTTGGATTTTCACCATAACGACCATCTGTCGGGCGGCGACTCGGCGCTACATAAGCAACTGACCATGGCTTAGAGTCTAATGAACGTAAGAATGTTGCGGGGTGAAATGTTCCTGCTCCAGCTGCAATATCGTAAGGCTGAACGATATTACATCCCTGCTCTTTCCAAAAAATCTGAAGTTTTAAAAGTAAGTCACTAAAGGTAATCATCATCTCTCCATAGTAGCATGGCTACATTAATTGCGCGTATTATACAAAATCTATTGTATAAAAGTGCTTATACCTGTACATAGGATGCTATACTTCTTTAAAAAAGATATAGCATGAAAAATAAACTCTTAATCGTCTGGAGTTCTCAAGACATTGAAGTTGCCAATAAACTTGTTCTTTTGTATTCAGGTGTAATACTTCCTCGAGCCTATTGGGATGAAGCCATCTTGATGATATGGGGACCTTCTGCAAAACTTCTAAGTGAGAATGAAGCCTTACAAAAAAAGGTACAAGAGATTGCTAAAACAGGCGTCAAACTTCAAGCCTGCGTAGTCTGTACGGATGATTATGGTGTCTCGGAAACATTGGCTTCTTTGGGTGTAGAGCTAACGCACACTGGAGAGATGCTAACACATGCCTTGCAAAATGACTGGAAAGTAATAACCTTTTAAAAAATCAACCTAAAAGTAATGCGTAAAAAGCATCACATTTTAGTCTATTGTCTTATCAATACAGAGAGGTCTGTGTTTAAAAACTTTCTAAAAAGTTTATAGCTTAACCATAAAGCAGACAGTGGTAAAAGAAGATTTTCAACAACAAATATTGTAATAAGTACGACAATATAATCAATGGCATGGTTAAACTTATTCTCTAGGTTTTGTAAAAGCGTTTTGAACTTACTTCTTAGAGCTTGTAACTGTTTTTTTACATTGAGGCTTTGAATGGTCTCATTAAAATAGTTCTGCGCCTTTTCCATTAAAGAGTTTTCTTGAAAATTTTGCACATGTACCTGTTTCTGTTGATTAAACTGTACCTCATTGACCAATCCTTTAATCTCATCATTTGAAAATATCAAAGCGGCCTTTGACTCTTCATATTGTGGTTCAAGGACATAGGTATAGATACCTTCATTCACTAAAAGTAAAAGTGGGACAATAAAACGTAAGAATACAAAGATACTGACAAATTTAAAGATGACATTGAAACTGTTTTTATGCCAAAGTCTTTCTATCCATATCATACAAAGCATGACTATCACGCTTATGATCAGTAAGACTTGAATCAGTAGAGTCTGACCTAAATGCATCATTATCTCTTGTACACCCAAAGAGACAGAACTCATTAACATCACCCATGAGAAACGTTCCACCATATCATTCATAGGATCAACGATCTGTCCTACCGCAAAATTCACACCGACTCCAGCAGGAGTTGCATAAACCTCGGTACCTTGGACAACAGAGATAAGACCATTGAGACCTCTTGCTATAGCAAAGACCGTCACTGAACGAGTAAAAGCTTTATCTAGTTGAGCCGAACTGAACCTGTCTAATACCTGAGTATACGAAAGCGTACACAATAAAACGAGCAATAATGAAAGTGAGATTTTTTTTAACATGTCTTATTATACACTATCATTCTTTCTTGTACTCATCCCCACAAAGGTTTCCATCACATGCAGGAACAACCCCTGGGTCACTTCTGCTTGTCATTAAAAACTTTTCTAGGTGACGACGACGATTTTTATAATAGGATTTTTCTAAATTATCTTTTAGTTAACATCAGTTTTATTTTATAAGAAAACTTTATGCAAAAAAAGGGTTCAATTAAGAATAAGACTTTAAAAAGGATATTTCATGCAAGCCAAAGAATTAGAATTTTTCAAAGAACAACTACTCAATGCTAAAGAGCATATCTTACAGAATGTAGAACTTGCCTCTAAAGAACTTGATCAACTCCAAACCCAAGAGAACAATGACGATATGGATTTTGCATCCATGCGAAGTGATGCCATGATAGAACAAGCTGTTTCAGATCAACAAAAGGCTGAACTCGCGGATATCGAACATGCCTTGACACGTATAGAAAGTGGTAACTATAATATATGCGAGATGTGTTCTGAAGAGATCGGTATCTCTCGGCTTAAGGCAAAACCTTATGCCAAACTTTGCATGGCCTGTCGGCCTGTATATGAAAAATCAAAATAGGCTTTTTATAAGAGCTTAGAAAGTTCTTCATAGTCTTTGTATCCTTTTAAAACACACAGGTGTCCTTCTTCATCTATGATCACGACAGACGGAAATACATTCGCACCCATTGAACGTGACTTGTACACATCGGCCTGTGTCTTTTCTATCATCTCTTTGCTTCTAAACAGAGTTAAAAACTCCTCTTCATCTATACTAAGGTCCTTAACTAAAGCAGATAAGACACTCTCTTGAGTAATATCAACGCCATGAAGATAAAACGCTTCTTGCAAGGCATTTAATAATAAGAACTGCTTTGTATCATCCATCTCTCTAAGTGTTACAATAGCGCGACAAGCTGGTTCAGTGTCATACTCAAAGGCCTCTTTTTCTAATATTTCTGTATTAAATTTCTGTCCCGTTTTAGCTTCTACATGTTTCCAGTGTTCTTGTAAAAAAGCTTTAAACTCATCTGTCCAAGCTTGGTCGCCTTTTGAACGTAGCCCTCCTAATAAAAGAGAAAGTTTAATCTTAGGACTTATCTTCTTCTGCAAGGTCTGAATTACAGGTTCAAATCCCCAGCACCATGAGCACATTGGATCAGCAACAATAATAATTTCTTTGATTTTATTCATACTTTATTATATCCTTATTCGACTTTACACTATAAATCTTTCTTGGCTTAATGTGTATTCACACATTAACCACACATCCTCTTAATATACTTGCGCTCAAGTTAAAGAGAATGACAAATAGTCACCTAACAAAGTTTCCCCTAGCCTTTGTTAGATTTATAAAATTTAATCCTATTTTTTATCTAACACTCCCTTAATCGTTTTATTCTCTTTAACTTAAACTTCTTTATTTACACTATAATCTCTACATGAAACTTATACTTAGTCTTCTTATTTTTATGAGTACTTTGATGGCTCAAAACTATCCTAAACTCTTTAATCAACTGGGTACGCCTCTATTTCAAGAATTACATCATTTTCAAGCCTTAGATAAACTAGCTCTCTTTTCAGACCTAAAAGAAGATATACATAACTATGAGACAAGGCTTACACAAGCACTTTCCCATGGTCACCAGCTTGATATAAGACCCGATAAAGAAAGCATCAAAGCTTATTTAAAAGAGCTAAGAAGTCTTCAAAAGCTACATGATAAAATCCAAAAAAACTACAAACGCAAACTCTACAAAAGTATAAATGACAATAAGCCAGAAGAGTTTTATAGTATCACCTCTGTGATGCTTCCTCTTGTCTATTCGGACAGACGGTTAAAACAAAGTGTAGCCAGCTATTATCATAAAACTAAAAAAAAGCAGATACCATCCTTAGAAGCCTTGGTCAAAGATAATAGACTTGATATCAAGTCTTATGCTGATGCAAGTGAGATGTTTCAGACCACAATAAAAAATGATGAAGTCATTGAGCGCAAGGCATTAGAAGAGTTTGAAGAAAACAGTACTAATAGGGTACAGCTTATCAGTCTACTCACTAAAGATGGGTATGACATTTATCTTGAAAACCATGCCTACTTTGATGCTACTGTTAAACTTAATGCAGTAAAAATTGGAAACCTTAAAAGTTCTCAATCACTTCCATACACCACTTCAATTACATCAAAATCCCGTATGAAGGTTTTGAGTATGAAGATAATTGATCCCTATCAAAAAGCTTCATATAGTCTAAGTTATATCACTCAAGTCGGTCGTTACAATCCAAACTATGACAAAGACTACCTCTATGCACTTCCTTTTACAAGAGAAAGATCATTTGAACTAACACAAGGTTTCAACGGCCAACAAACACATAAGGGAACATCAGCTTACGCACTTGACTTCGCCATGCCTATAGGCACTAAGGTACATGCAATGCGAGCAGGAGTCGTAGTGGCCTTGGAGTCAAAACATACAGCTCATGGTTATTCATCTGAGTTTAGCAATAAGTCTAATTATGTTTCAATACAACATGCTGATGGCACTATAGCTCAGTACGGACATTTAAATACGAATGGGGTAAAAGTAACACTAGGGCAAAAAGTTTATAAACATCAATATATTGCTCAGTCTGGAAACACAGGTTACTCTTCAGGTCCACATCTGCATGTTCATAT
>JBFFDB010000019.1:0-12443 GCA_041559595.1 Sulfurimonadaceae bacterium | reverse complement strand
ATTAAAGGTGTTATGTCTTATGCCGAAAATGGTGTAACTGTTGTTGACAGTGTTGATGAACTGAAGGGAAAGAAGTTTAGCGATAAAATTGCTGTAGTCGCTCAAACAACGCGTAAGGTCGAAGACTTTATGGATGTATGTAATTATCTCATACGTTCACACAAAGAAGTACGTGTTTTTAATACAATCTGTAATGCAACCTTCGATAATCAAGATGCGGTTAGAACATTGGCACAAGATGCAGATGTTATGGTTGTTATTGGTGGGAAGAATTCATCCAATACGAAACAACTCCATGCTATTTCTAAAGAGTCATGTGAAGATTCTTATCTTGTTGAAGGTCCTGATGACTTAGATGCATCATGGTTTAATAAAAAGAAAGAGTGTGGAATAAGTGCAGGCGCTTCAACACCAGATTGGATCATTAAGCAGGTGATGAGCCGTATTAAAGAGCTCTCAGCTTAAAAATCAAAGATATCATCCATATCACCTTCTTCTTCAGGTGGTGGTAGAATAAGTGTGATGATTTGCTGGATACTTAGAGCTGTGGGTTCATGTATATGGTGTGAGTTTTTCATGGCAAGGCTTTCTACTTGAAAACGCTCAACATAACGTTCAATATCCGAACTAACGGCATCAAATAACATTAAAATTCCTTCAGAATTCACTGCCATAATCTCTTCAAAAATTTCTAAATTGTTTTCAATGGATTGTGCTAACTCATTAAAACTAGATGCAAGCAAATCTAAGTAAGGTGAATAATAAACTAAAATCGATGAAGCCTTGTTCAAATCTTTGATTATTATCTCTATGTCAGTTTTATTATTATTTTCTGCTAGACGGGAAATGACTTCAGGAATTTCTGTAAAAATCTCACTTAAATCGGCACAATGGTCAGACAAGAGTAATACATTTTCTACTCCTTCATCCTCATCTTCTTGAAAATAGTCTGAGATGATTTCATTATCTAAATCAACTTTAGTATCGTTAGGAATTTGGTAGGATGGAGTTTGGAACTTTGACATTACAGGTGGTTTTTCTACTTGCTGAAGGAGTAGATCAACTTGTTGATGTTTTGTCTCAATAGTGTTAAATTGAGCGGTTAGTTCTCTGTTTTGTTTCTGTAATAATGCATTTTTATTGTTTAATTCTTCAATAAGTTCAAGATTGACTATTTGAGTGTAAGCATCTCTACATACAGGATAAAGCGCAGTAATCAATTCATCCATATGCATAGGTTTAAGTATAAAACCATTCGCACCTACTTGAATAAGGTCGATCAAGATATGAGATTCATCATGTGCGGAGATAATAACAATTTTTTGTTCTAAATTGATCTCTCGAATTTTCTTAGACATTTCTATACCATTCATCTTAGGCATATTAACATCAGAGATGATAAGGTCATAACACTTGTTATTGAATTTTTCTAAACCAACACTTCCATCTTCTGCTGTGTCAACTGATTTAAAAAGCATCTTTAAAAATGTTTCAGTCTCTTTTCTTAGGGTTTCATCATCTTCAACATATAAGACATTGAGTTCATGAGAATATTTATGTAATTCTTTAACAGTGCGCATTAGCAGTCCTATGTAAAAGTCGTATATATAATATTAGCAGGCAATTTGTAATACAAGCTTAAGGAATTATAATGAATGAAGCAATAATTGTCATTTAACTTATAATTTTCATAAATACTGGTAAATCTAAAGGTAGACCAAGGATAAGTTAGGTACAATTTGCAAATTTTTATAATCAGGGGGCCCGTATAGGGCTCCCATATCAAAGGGATATTTGTATGGCTCAAGAGCTCGAACCAATGGAAGAAGAAAACTTTGCGGCGATGTTTGAAGCATCAGAAAAACGTTCTGAGGAATCAAATCGTATAGCTGAAGGCGTAATCGTAGAGATCCAAGAAGATAAAGCACTCGTAGATGTGGGTGAAAAACTAGAGGGTATTTTATACCTAAATGAGATTCAAGATGAATCAGGTGAATTAAAATACAAAGTTAATGATAGCATTCAAGTAATGGTTATGGGATATCGTAATGAACGTCCTAAGATCTCACACAAGAAGGTTCTAGAACAACTTAAAACTTTAGAATTTATCAAAGCACATAAAGACAATTATGAGGACCTTATTGTAGAAGGTACAATCACTAAGAAGAATCGCGGTGGATATATTGTTGAAGCTGATGAAGTTAATTTCTTTATGCCTCGTTCACTTGCAGCACTTAAAGATGATGACAGTGTTGTTGGACGTAAGATTAAAGCAGCAGTCGTTAAGATCGATGAAGATGAAAGTTCAATTGTTCTTTCACGTCGTAAACTTCTTAATGAAGATCGTAAAAAACGTAAGCAAATCATCGATGCACTTCTTGAAGAAGATGTTGTTGTTGAAGGTACTATCAAGAAGATTACTTCTTACGGTATGTTCGTAGATGTTGGCGGTGTTGACGGTCTTGTTCACTATAATGAAATCTCTTACAAGGGTCCTGTAAACCCATCTAAATATTATAAAGAAGGCGATACAGTTGAATGTAAAGCTATCAATTATGATAAAGACAAGCGTCACCTTTCACTTTCTATCAAGGCTGTAATGTCTGATCCATGGGAAGAAGTTGAATCTGAATTAGATGAAGGAGATACTATCTCTGTAACTGTTTCAAACGTTGAACCATATGGTGTATTCGTTGATCTTGGAAATGATATTGAAGGTTTCTTACATGTATCAGAAATTACATGGGATAAGAACATCAAATCACCTAAAGATTACTTAGAAGTAGGCCAAGAAATTGATGTTGAAGTAATTGAAATTGATTCTAAGAAACATAAATTACGTGTTTCATTAAAAACTTTATTACCAAAACCATTTGATGAGTTTGTTAAAACTTCACGTGAAGGTGATATCATCACTGGTACAGTAACAACATTAACTGACTTTGGTGCATTTGTACGTATCGGTACGGTTGAAGGTTTACTACATAATCAAGATTGTTCATGGGACAAGGCTGTTAAAGCTAAAGACCTTTACAAAGTTGGTGACGAGGTAGAAGTTAAGATTGTTAAAATCAATCGTGATGAAGAGAAGATTTCTCTTAACCGTAAAGCACTTTTAGAAAGTCCAGTTGATAAGTTCGCTAAAGAGCACAAAATCAATGAAATCGTTGTTGGTAAAGTTCGTGATGTTAAAGACTTCGGTGTTTTTGTTTCACTTGAAGGTGACATGGACGCACTTATCCGTAATGAAGATCTTGAGCCTTTAGTAGCTGAAGAGATCAATGCTGGTGATGAAATTGAAGCAGTAATCGCTGTTATCGATGTTAAGCGTGACCGTATTCGTCTTTCTGTAAAGAAACTTCAACGTCTTAAAGATCAAGATGCTTTAGCAGAAGTAAATGCACAAAATGACGAGTCAAACTCTTTAGGTGATCTTATTAAAGACCAACTAAAGTAAGCTAATGCATACAGTACTTGCAAAATGGCTCTTTCCGACAATCTTTGTCGGAGTTGTTGTTTTTTTGATTGTCTTTTTGGTTCAAGTCAATCAAACAGATGCAAGTATTTATGATGAAAAAGCAGATATTCCCCAAGCTCAACAATTACCTCGTATTCCAAATCGAGAAAAATGGATAGAACGTTTTTCAGAGCATGAAAATCAAGGTTACTTTTATCCAGTAACAGAGATATTTGTTGAAGTTGATTTAAAAGAACCTCCTAAAAAGACGACAAGTTATCAGTTAAAAGCAGGCGACTTAGACTCATATCAGATATATTGTCTAAAAGAGCTGTTGAAACAGTATCAATTAAAATATATTTTTGAACAAAAGAAAAATGATGTTAGGCTTGTAATTTATTCAAAAAGCTTAGACCCATTAAAAAATATAGTTGAATCTTTAAAAGATTATGCTATAAATGCGAGTATAGTTAAAATCATTAAATAAGTCGTGTTCAAAATACTAGAACTAGTGTTTTGAATACAACTTATAAATTAGTAGAAGGAATTTTTATATGTCAAAGCCTAAAGTAGTAGTTTGTGACCATATCCATGAAGCTGGTCTTGAAATGCTTAAAAATGACGACCAAATTGAATACGTATTTGCGGCAGATATTGATAAAACAGCACTTTTAGATGTAATTGCAACAGCAGATATCGCTATCACTCGTTCTTCAACAGATGTTGATGATAAGTTTATTAATGCAGCGAAGAAACTAAAAGCTGTTATTCGTGCTGGTGTTGGTGTTGATAATGTTGATATCGATGGTTGTTCTAAAGAAGGTATTATTGTTATGAACGTACCAACGGCTAATACTATTGCTGCTGTTGAGCTAACAATGACACATATGCTTTCATGTATGCGTATGTTCCCATACTCACATGATCACCTTAAAAACCAGAGAATATGGAAACGTGAAAAGTGGTATGGGTATGAAATGAAAGGCAAGCGTCTTGGTGTTATTGGTTTTGGTAATATCGGAAGTCGTGTCGCAACGCGTGCTAAATCTTTCGAAATGGATGTTGTGGCATATGATCCATATATCGCTGCATCTAAAGCAACTGATCTTGGGATTGAATATACAAATAATTTTGATGATATCTTAGCATGTGATATCATTACTATTCATACGCCTAAGAACAAAGAAACTTTAAATATGATTGATGAAGAAGAGATTGCTAAGATGAAAGACGGCGTAGTTCTTATTAACTGTGCACGTGGCGGTCTTTATAATGAAGAAGCACTTTTCAACAATCTTAAATCTCGTAAGATTCGTTTTGCAGGTCTAGATGTATTTAATAAAGAACCAGCGACTGATCATCCTCTTCTTGAGCTTGACAATATTGTGGTTTCTCCTCACCTGGGAGCAAATACATTTGAGTCTCAGTACAACATTGGTACTCAAGCCGCAGCTCAGGCTCTTAATGCAGCTAAAGGAATTGAATTTAAAAATGCTTTTAATCTTCCAATAGATGAAAGTAAAATACCTGCTTTTGTGAAACCGTTCTTAGAACTTTCTCAAAAAACAGCATTTTTAGCAGCACAAACAAATAAGGCAGCTATTAAATCTATTAAGGTCTCTGCTCAGGGTGAAATAGCAGCTTACCTTAAATCTTTAATGACATTTGTAACAGTGGGTGCACTTACTGAAGCGCTTGGTGAAAAAATAAATTACGTTAATGCAGAGTTTGTTGCAAAAGACCGTGGTATATTATTAGACTTTGAAGAAGAAGCAAATACAAGTATCTATAAAAATAAGATAACTATCAAGGTTACAACTGAAAAAGATGTGATCTCTATCTCTTCAACAATCTTTGATGAAGGTGTTCAGCGTATCGTAGATATTAATGGTTTTGATTTGGATATCGAGCCAAAAGGTAATATGATTATCTTTAAAAATACAGATGTGCCAGGAGTTATTGGTCACGTTGGTACTACGCTAGCTAAACATGATGTTAATATCTCAGATTTCCGTTTAGGTCGTAATAATGATCAAGCGCTTGCTGTAATTATTGTTGACTCAAAAGTTTCAAGAGAAACACTTCAAGAGCTATCTGAGCTTGATGCTTGTATTAGTGTGGATTACGCTCGTTTATAAAACTACAAGTATCCTTTTGGATACTTTCTTCCTCGCGATGATAGCTTTATTTGATAAGGCTATATATCTTCTATCTTTTTGTTTTTTCTACTGTATGATTTGATTACTCTATGATGATGTCATGTTTATTAGTAATAGCATTGAATTAGATGTCTTTTTTTGTGTTAGAATAACTAATAATGACACTGTATACTTTACCAAGAATAGTTAAAGCCAGTAGAACAGTTTAAAAGTCTACTATCACTTATATGTCTTCTTTGGCAGCTATGCCAGCTTTGGTTTTGATAATAAACTACCTTGAAAATATTTAATACCCATTTTTTCTAAGAAGATCTTAGTTTCTTGACTTTCTATATTACTAGCGATGATTTTAATATCAAGGATTTCGATTAAATCTTGTAGAGCAGGGTTTTCTTGTCCTTGTGCATTTGTAAGCATCTCATGCAGATATTGGCTGTCTATTTTAATATATTCGGGTTTGATCATCTGTAAATAATTAAGATTCTGGCCCTCTTCAATATTAAAACGGTCAATTCCAAAATTATGACCAGTCTCTTTCAGGGTTTTAGAAAAGAGACTTGCCTCATCTACACAATTAAGAAGGTTATGATTAGAAATTTCAAAGTTGAGTTTTCTGTCTGTAGATAGATTGTCTAAGCGTTGTTTTAACCATCTCAGAGCATCTTTATCTTGTAAAAAACGTAATGAGATATTAATGGCAACATCTTTGTCTTGTAATAAAGGCTCTTTAATTACATAACTGATAACACTTTTATCTAATTTCGTGTCTAAATGCAGCTTGTGTACAAGAGGTATAAATGCACCTGCTTCATGTATATTTTGTTCTTCATCAAAAAGACGTACGTAAGCCTCAGAATGTATGATGTTTTCTTCTTGGTCAAACACGTCTTGTAGTGCAAGAGCAATAGAGTTGTCATTAATTCTTTTTTCAATAAGATTTTGATCAAGCTTATCCGCTTGAAAATGTTCTAGTCGTGTATATGAGATACTGTTTTTATGGACATTTAATAAAGATTTTTCAATATGTTCAATAAGTGAAGACGCGGTATCTTTTATACTATAGTTTATCTGTACAATCTTTATTGAACAATCAGAAGGAACAGACGCTTGTGCTAATTGTGTAATACTCTGCGCTAAAATTACATCGGCATGCTCGAGAATGTCTTCTTTTTGTAAACCTGGAAATATCATAGAAAACTTAGTTCCATCAATACGTGAAAGAAGAACCTTGGTCTCGTCTTTAAACCTCTCTTTGATAACTGTGGCAAGTTCTTGGATTAAGATGTTTACCTTGTCGTGCCCAAGAAGTTGATTGGCTTCACTTACCCCATCAAAAAATAGAGTAAGTATTACTCCATTCGCATCTGCTTCTTGTGAAGAGAGATTATCATTCATCTTAAGTTCAAAAAAGTTTCTGTTTCCTAATGAAGTTAGAGAGTCTGTATACAGAACACGGTGATAGTTTTGAACAGAAGTCGCCTCTTTTTCAAAAATATCTTTAACCTTTGTAACCATCTTATTCATGGCTAAGGTGACTTCTTTAAATTCAGATGTTGTAGGAATCTTATTGTTAATAATAAAATGATTGCTGCTCACTGCTTCAGCTTGTTCTTTAAGTTTTTCAAGAGATGATAATATAAGTTTTAATACAACAAATAAAAGACCCAGCGTAATTAAAGAAATAATAGCTGAGGCTTTAAGCAGTTCTAAAAAGTTTTCATAGAGTTTGATGTGCGCGCTGTCTTGTAAAGAGGTTATTTGTAACTGACCAATTGGATTCCACCCTGATGAAACATTTGCCGATGCTAAAGGCGTTTGAAGATTGTAAAGTCCAGTGAACCATGAAGGTACTTCTATTTGGGCGTCTTCTTTTGTGCGTTTGAAAATGATATTTTCGTTATTATCAAGAAGTGTGATCTCTTTGTAATACCCACTATCAAATACTGCATTTATCATGGTAGACATGACACTAGTGTCGCCTTTTACATTAGACAAAGAAAGACTTAGCGAAGTTGCACTGTTCTGTGCATTTACATATAGCTCTTCTTGTGCATACTTTTGGGCTGAGTTAAAGTTTAGTGTCATTACTGAGACGATTACAACTAATAAAAATAGTGACATAATAATACTGATCTTTTTGAAAAGACTCATAGTTTATTCCTTTTAACACGCTTGATAAGTTTTTCCCATTTTTTATGGGTGTTTTGATGTGATTTAGAGAGCTTTGTTAGTGTATTTGCATTGAAATTGTATACGGGTGTTAAATCCACTCGTAAAGATGCATTTAAAACTTCAGGCTTAATGTTGTCTAAGATTAAGGGATCTGAACTAGGGGTTTCAAAATAAGAAAGTACCATATGTGGATGTTTAAACTCTGTAGCATTAACATAAGCAAAATAAAGTTTTTTAGTATCGACTTCAAGGGTCTTTAGCGCAAAATATTTTGCAATGACAAAGTCTTCACTATCGCCTTTATTACGAGCCAGGAATTCCAAAGGTGTTGCCCAGTAATCATCTTGTTTCCAAGTTTCTATATCACTTTGATATGTGATTTTATTAAAAAAATCATTCACTATTTGCAATTTTCTCTGAAGATTGGAATGTTGCGCTTTTGCTAGCATTTTATTGTATTCAAGGTATCGGCTTACAACAGAACCACTGTATTTTCGTTCAGCTTTTTTCATTACTTCTTCAGAAATAGGTCCATTATTGAAAGCAAAAAATGTATTTAAAAAGAGAAACAGGAATAAGCTCAAAAATTTCATGGTTAATTTTAGCATTATTTTTAATTGTAAAATATAATTTTTACTTTTTTAAGCTAAAAAATCTTGAATATGTAGTTTTGAACGTTTTATGAGTGTAAAACTTTGTCTTTTAATACAATTTAGATAAAATTTCAAAAAACAATTTATGAGGATTTACTATGGCAACTGTTGGCATGAGTGATATTAAAAAAGGTGTACGTTTAGAAATTTCTGGTGTTCCTTACAAGGTAGTTGAGTTTCAACACGTAAAACCAGGTAAGGGCGCAGCCTTTGTTCGTTGTAAGGTTAAATCTTTTTTAAATGGCAAGGTAGTTGAAAAAACAATCCACGCTGGTGATAAATTTGAAGTTCCTAATATGGACCACAAAACAATGCAATACCTATATGATGATGGTGAGATGTTCCAATTTATGGATAATGATACTTTTGATCAGCTTGGTCTATCTTATGAGCAGTGCGATGATGCAAGTAAGTGGTTTAAAGATGGAATCAACGTTGAAATCGTTTTTCATAATGGAAAAGCTATTTCTGTTGAAGCACCAGATACTATGGAGTTGGAAGTGACTGAAACAGGTCCAAAAGATAAGGGTGATACATCAAGTGGTTCTAAAAAGCCAGCTACACTTGAAACAGGTGCTGTTATTCAAATTCCTTATCACATCCTAACAGGTGATATTGTAAAAGTTAACACAGTTGATTGTGAATACTTAGAAAAAGTAAAATAAACTTCTTTTAAAAGAATGCTATATCAGCATTCTTTTCCCCTTTATTCTGATTTTGTTACAATGCTCTTTTAACAAGGAGTTCATATGTCTACTATTTTAATACCCTTAGCAACAGGTTTTGAAGAGCTAGAAGCCGTGAGTCTTATTGATGTGCTTCGTCGTGCTGAAATTACAGTTATTGTTGCCGGAGTACAAGAGCTTCGTATAAAGGGAGCTCATAATATCCTTATTGAGACAGAGATGTTGGTAAGTGAAATTGACAGTGATGAAATAGATATGATTTTACTCCCCGGTGGTTGGGATGGGACCTATGCTCTTGCCAAAGATAAAGATGTGCAAAGACTCTTAAAAGAGATGTCCTTAAAACATAAACTTATCGGTGCAATGTGTGCTGCACCATATGCTCTTCATGCAGCAGGTGTCTTATCTGTAAACTATACTTGTTATCCTTCTGTAGAAGAAGAGATAAGACAAGATGGCTATATAAGTGATAGAAATGTAGTCATTGATGATAATGTAATGACATCAAGAGGTCCCGGGACTGCCTTGGAATTTGCCTTGGAAATTGTTGAAAAGTTTAAAGGAAAAGAGATTTCCTCGGCAATTAAAGAGGGAATGCTCATTCAAACTTAACAAATCTTCACGCTTGTAAAAAAAGATAAAAATACCTTCTTGTTTTTATCTACAACTCATATCGACTTCACTATAATCTAACTAATAAATACCAAGATATCTGAAAGAAGTCCTTATGGCAGTACAGCAATTCACCCACCTACATTTACACACTGAATATTCTTTACTTGATGGCGCTAATAAGATCACTAATCTTGTAGAAGAGGTTAAAAAGCTTGGTATGACTTCTGTCGCGATGACAGACCATGGAAATATGTTTGGCGCGATAGATTTTTATAAGCAGATGACATCGGCTGGGATAAAACCTATCATCGGGATGGAAGGCTATATCCATAATGGAGAAGAGATAGATGACAGAAGTACAAAACAACGCTTTCATGTCTGTCTGTTTGCCAAAAATCAAGTGGGATATGAAAACCTTATGTACCTTTCTTCAAAAGCGTACATAGATGGGTTTTATTACTTTCCTCGTATAAATAAAAAAGAACTTAGAGAACATTCAGAAGGACTGATTTGTACATCTGCATGTTTACAAGGCGAGGTTAATTGGCACCTGAACCTAGCGAATGAACGTAATGTACGAAATGGGGCAGGTGGGTACGCAGGTGCAAAAGAAGTCGCCTTAGAATATAAAGAAATTTTTGGCGATGATTTTTATTTAGAAATCATGCGTCATGGTATTGGTGATCAGCTTTTTATTGATGAACAACTTTTACAGTTGAGTGTTGAAACGGGTATTAAGATGGTGGCGACTAATGACACGCATTATACCTATCCAGATGATGCTCAATATCATGAAGCCTTTATGTGTATCGGAATGAATAAGCTTTATGATGATCCTAACCGTATGCGTCATTCAGTGCATGAGTTTTACCTTAAATCACCAGAACAGATGGGAAGATTATTCGCGGATATTCCTGAAGCAATCGCACATACGCAAGAGATTGCTGATAAATGTCAGTTAGAACTTAAGCTAGGTGATCCAATCCCTCCAAACTTTAAATTTACACCTGAATATGCAGCCGAAGAAGGTCTGACAATTAATCATGTAGATGATGCACCCTTGAGCTCTGATGCAAGTGCAGAAGATAAGAAAAAATGGATGGGCGCAGCAGATAAAAATGATGCTGAATACTTTATTCACCGTTGTCAAATTGGTTTGAAAAACCGTCTTGTTCATGTGCCGCAAGAACGCCATGAAGAGTATCAAGAACGTCTTAATTTTGAGATGGATATTATTAATTCTATGAAGTTTCCTGGGTACATGCTTATTGTTTGGGATTTTGTGAAGGTGGCTAAAGAGATGGGCGTGGCAGTTGGACCAGGACGTGGTTCTGCTGCAGGTTCTTTAGTCGCCTATGCTCTGGATATTACTGATATTGACCCGATGAAGTATGATCTTCTTTTTGAGCGTTTCTTGAATCCTGAACGTGTATCAATGCCCGATATCGATATGGACTTTATGCAAGCGCGTCGTGGTGAAGTCATTGATTATGTTGTTGAAAAATATGGACGCAATCAGGTGGCACAGATCATCACTTTCGGTTCATTGCTGGCTAAAGGAGTCATTCGTGATGTTTCACGTGTATTAGATGTTCCCCTTTCTCAAGCGGATAAGATGGCAAAATTAATTCCTGATGAGTTGGGTATAACACTTAATGGTAAGATGAAAAATGGGGAACTGACACCAGGAGCCTTTCAGAAAGAACCAAAATTGGTTGAACTTGTGGAAACTGACCCCACAGCAGCAAGGGTTTGGGAGTTTTCTAAACGTCTTGAAGGACTAAAACGTAATGCGGGCATGCATGCTGCCGGAGTTGTTATCTCCAATAGGGAGTTATGGTATAAAACACCTATATACAAACCATCTGGTGAAAACACTTTTGTTACACAATACTCTTTAAACTACCTTGAAGACGTGGATCTGATCAAGTTTGACTTCCTTGGACTTAAAACACTTGATGTTATAGATGCGGCAATCAAACTGGTAAAACGACGTTATGATATCGATGTAGACTGGCATACAATAGATGAGAATGACTCACAGGTGTATGATGTTATACAAACAGGTGAGACGGTTGGTATGTTCCAGATAGAATCTTCTGGTATGCAAGATTTGAACAAAAGACTTAAGCCATCAAACTTTGAAGATTTAATTGCGGTCTTGGCACTGTACCGTCCTGGTCCAATGGAGTCAGGGATGCTAGATGACTTTATTGAACGTAAGCATGGTCGTCAAGAGATTGTGTATGTTTTTGAAGCACTTGAAGAGATACTTAAACCGACTTATGGGGTCATCGTTTATCAAGAACAGGTTATGCAAATCGTACAGACTATTGGTGGAATGAGTCTTGGTGGAGCGGATATTGTTCGTCGTGCTATGGGTAAGAAAAAAGTTGATGAGATGATCAAGTACAACAAGCTATTTTCTGAAGGTGCACAAAAACAAGGGCTAGACTATAAAACAGCTTCAGAACTTTTTGATTTGATTGAAAAGTTTGCAGGATATGGTTTTAATAAATCACATTCAGCAGCTTATGCAATGGTTACTTTTCAAACAGCATGGTTGAAGACTTATTATCCACAAGAATTTATGGCGGCTCTTTTAACTTCTGAAAAAGATAACACTGAAAAAGTTGTCAAGTATATTGATGAAGTAAAGCGCATGGGAATAGAATTATCACCTCCAAATATAAATATTTCT